>JBFHWZ010000026.1:0-12488 GCA_041599235.1 Candidatus Woesearchaeota archaeon
CGCTTTGAGCAGCCAGTGCTCTTTTCTGCTGGATGTTTCTGCCAGCTTGACTGCTGCATCTGATTTTCTGCTGTAATTTCGCGCGCTATGTATGGGATCAACAAGCTCGCACAAGGTTGTTGATTTTGAAAAGCGGTCATATGCGGTCTCGTAGCGCTCTTCAGGGTTTCCATTAAAATCAGCCATCTTGTAATGGAAATTGCCCAGGTGCCCGTACCAGTGGCCAAGCATTATATCTAACGAGCGCTGGCTGAAGTGAAACGCCTCGTTGTGCACCTCACCTGTCTCGATCCGCCTGATGCCTTCATTTGAATATGCAAGCGCTATGTTGAAGGTTTCTTCATCAAGCGTGATGCCCAGCATCTCCCTATCGCCTTCAGTGAGCTTGTCAAAGGTATGGAAAAACACTTTGGTAAGCTGCTTCAAGGTCAGCGTAGTCATATAGGCTGCATGCGGGTTGTGGTTAGGGTCTGGATTCTGCTTTAAGAAATCAACTACTTCGCGTGCAACTAATGGCTCATTGAGGTCATCGTAGTTGCGCTGCAATCGTTCTTCAAATCCTACTAGGTACTCTGCTTCACCCACCATGCGCCATTGTAAAGTGTAGTTATTTAAAAAAGCTTCTGTAAACAAAACATTTATATACTATCGTTGCCGATACATCGAGAACGATATATCGCAACCGATATAGGTTGTGATGGCAGGCGACAAAGTCTCTGCACTATCGGTACCGACATGGCAAGCTCAATGCTCAGAGGATTCCTGAGAATAGTGGTGCTCAAAGCGCTAGCTGACGCACCAAAGTCAGGCTATGCGCTCATGAAGCACATCGAAGACAAAGTAGGTGCCAAGCCCTCGCCCGGCTCAATATACCCCTTGCTGGAAAAACTCAAAAAAGACGGCATGGTCACTGTCAAAGGCGTGGGCAGGAAAAAAGAGTACAAGATAACTATTGGCGGCAAGCACGTGCTGCATTCTATTGAAGAAAAGCGCACTGAATGCCTCACTCATTTCTTAGATGGCATGAAAATGATACAAACCCTCACGGGCGAAGACATGCGCTTCCCCATGGCCATGGTGGAAAGCATGCGCAAAGGCATCTTTCCCTTCAGAGAAATCAATCCAGAATGGGATTCAGTCAGAAATGACCTGTTCATGATGATGCAGCAGCACTCCCTGAAAAAAAACGCGCCTAAAGTCAAGAAAATCCTTGGCAAAGCGCACAAGGAGCTGAAAACACTATGAAGAAGCCAATCATCAAGCTCAAAAATGTCTGGAAAACCTATTTGATGGGAGAAAACAAAGTGCACGCACTGCAAGGCATTAATTTAGACGTGCACCCAAAAGAATTTCTGGCCATCCAAGGCCCCTCAGGCTCAGGAAAAAGCACATCAATGAACCTTGTCGGCTGCCTGGACATTCCCACCAAAGGAGACATCTACTTAGACGGCCAAAACATCAGCACCCTCAGCGAATCAAACCTTGCGCAGATCAGAGGAAGAAAAATAGGCTTTATTTTCCAGAAATTCAACCTCATAGAAACCCTGACTGCATTGGAGAATGTCATGCTGCCCATGACCTTCCAAGGCATGCCCGAACAAGAACGCTATCAGCGAGCAACAAAACTCCTGACTGAATTCGGCCTTGCTGACCGCATGCACCACAAGCCAGGAGAATTATCAGGCGGACAGCAGCAACGCGTAGCAATTGCCCGCGCCTTAGCAGTAGACCCGCCAGTCATCCTCGCCGACGAACCAACAGGGAACTTAGACAGTAAAACCGGCCAAGAGGTCCTGCAGTACCTCAGAGAACTGAACAAAAAAGGCAAGACCATTGTGCTGGTAACACACGATGACCATTTGGCAAAATTCGCCGACAGAATCGCATTCCTCAAAGACGGAAAAATAATCAAAACAACCCGAGGTGGAAAAAAATGAAAAAACTATTGATACTACTCATGATTGTGGCCCTTGCTGCAAGCGCATACGCACGCGTCGGAGCAGAAGTGGAAGCGCAGGTGCTGCGCTATGAGCCAACCCCTGCAGAGCAGGGCAGCACAGTCGATGTCTGGATACAATTAACCAATGCCGGCACCAAAGCAGAAGGTGTTGAAATCAAGTTTGAGCCAGAATATCCGTTCAGCCTGCCGCCAGGACAACCAAAAGAAATCAGCGTGGGCACTGTCGCAGCCTTAGAAGACAAAGTAGTCAAGTTTGCAGTGTTTGTTGACCCGAATGCGCCTAATGGCGATGAAACCATTGAGTTCTGGTTCAAGTATGCAGAAGAGAACCAATGGACTCAGTTTGAAGCGCCCATAACCCTGCAAACACAAGACGCAACATTGGTTGTTGATGACTATGTTGTCACACCCTCGCCCGTCATACCCGGACAAGTGGTTGATTTAGTGGTGACCTTGCGCAACGCAGGAAGAATTGCCGTAAAAAATGTTGATGCAGGCATTGACTTAGAAGATGGAAAATTCTCCATCATCGGCACAGGCGCAAAACAGCGCATTAGTTACATCCCTGCTGGTGAAACAGAAAAAGTTGTGTTCAAGCTTGCCTCAGACACCACCACTGAAGTCAAGCTGTACAGCATTCCAGTGAACCTTGACTACCAAGACGACCGCAACAAAGATTACTCAGACACTGCCAAAATCAGCTTCTTAGTCAATGCAGCACCAGAACTGTCCTTGACTGTCGACGCAACTGACTTTGAAAAGAAAACAAAACCAGGAACCGTCTCATTGAAAGTGGTGAACAAAGGCGTTGTTGACTTGAAGTACGTCACCGTGCGCTTAATCCAAACACCAGATTATGAGCTGCTCAGCCCCAGCAATGAGGCCTATGTGGGCAATCTGGACAATGACGACTTTGAAACAGTTGATTTCATACTGCGGCCCTTAGTTGAGCAGCCACAATTGCGCGTACAGCTGGAATTCAAGGATCCGTACAATGTTGACTTTGAAAAAACCTACATGCTGCCTTTGCGCATCATCACTGACAAGGACTTAGGCAAGGAAAAACCACCCTATGCGCTCATCATCTTAGCATTGCTTGCCATCGGCATTGGCGTGTGGTGGTACAAAAAGCGCACCAAGAAAAAACACCGCTAAACCATGCTGAAAGATTATCTGCTCATAGCACTGGGAGGCTTGCGCAAGCGATTCTTACGCACCTCGCTGACTATGCTTGGCATATTCATTGGCATCGCCGCAGTGGTTGCGCTGATCTCATTGGGCCAAGGCATGCAGGATGCCGTCAATGCACAATTTGCCAGCTTAGGCACTGACAAAATAATTGCTCAAGGCGTGCAAGCAGGCTTTGGGCCGCCTGGGCTTCTGGCAGCAGGCGTGGTCACAGAAGATGACCTGCGCTTAGTCAGAAAAGTGCCTGGCGTGAAGCGCGCAGCAACCAGAATTATCAGAGCAGTCAATGTGGAGTACGCAGATGAAGTTGAAGTTATCTTCGGCGTGAGCATTCCGCAAAAGCCAGAAGAGCGCGACCTGGTATTAGAATCACTGAACCTTAAAACAGCGCACGGCAGAATGCTCAAATCATCAGACAGCGCAAAAGCAGTCATTGGCAACCATTACTGGTCAGAAGACCATTTCCCCCGACCCATCAAGGTCGGCTCAAAACTGAACATCAATGGCAAGCAGTTTGAGATTGTTGGCTTATTGGACAAAGGCAGCGCATTTGGCAATGATGCTATTTTCCTCAATGAAGATGACCTGAAGGAAATCATTGGCGAAGAAGATGAAGTATCAGCAATAGTTGCGCAAGTAGACAAAGGCGAAGACGCAGCAGTTGTTGCAGACAGAGTGCAGCGCGCCTTTCGCAAAGACAGGCACCAAAAAGAAGGGTTTGAAGACGTGACAGTCGAAACATCACAAGAACTTATCAACAGCATCAATGTCATTCTGGGCGTTGTACAAGCAGTGTTCATTGGCATTGCCCTGATTAGTTTGTTAGTGGGCGGCATTGGCATCATGAACACCATGTACACAGCAGTACTAGAGCGCACCCGAGAAATCGGCGTCATGAAAGCAATAGGCGCCAGAAACGGCGACATCTTAACCTTGTTCCTTGTTGAATCAGGATTATTAGGGTTAGTAGGCGGAGCCATCGGCATAGCCTTGGGCATTGGCTTAAGCAAAGCAGTAGAGTATGGCGGCCAGCAAGCAGTCGGGCCCTTGCTGCAAGCTTCATTTCCGTGGTACCTTATCGTAGGAGCATTGGCATTTTCATTCCTCATAGGATGCATCTCAGGAGTCTTCCCAGCACGCCAAGCATCAAAACTACAACCAGTAGAGGCACTGCAAAGTGATTGAAATAATCCGAATAGCATTGCGGAATATTGCAAAACGAAAAAAACGAGCAGCGCTCACCATGATCGGCGTATTCATTGGCATTGCAGCAGTTGTTGCCTTAGTCTCCTTAGGCCAAGGCCTGCAAACAACCATCAATGAGCAGTTTGAGAAAGTCGGTGCTGACAAAATATACATTCAGGCAAAAGACCCTCTGCAGCTGGGCGAAAAAGTGCCTGGAGAAATGACCTCGCATGAAGTTGATTACATAGAAAACGTGCATGGCGTGGCACAAACAGCAGGAACAGTCTTCAGAGGGGCAAAAGTCACGTACAATGACCTGCAGCGAACACAATTTCTTCTGGCCATTCCTGATGATAAAGACCAAGCAGAGCTTGCGTATGCCTTCACCACCTGGGAAATTGCAGAAGGCAGAAGAGTGAACCACAAAGACAAAAACAAAGTAGCCCTAGGCTATAATCTGGTCACCAAAGAACTCTTTGGCAGAAACATCCCCCTAGGCAGCAAGATTGACATTGAAGGAGAACTGTTTGAAGTAGTTGGCTCATTCAAAAGAACAGGCGACCCAGGCCTGGATGCCAGTGTTGTTATTGCCTTAGATGATGCAAAACGCATTCTTGGGCTTGGCGACACGTTCAATTATGTTGTTGCGCAGACAGTCAAAGGAGAAAACCCTGATGACGTAGCAGAACGCATCAAAAAAAGAGTCAGGCGCGATAGGCACTTAGAAGAAGGGCAAGAAGATTTTGCAGTCACGACCAGCACCGACTTGATTGCCTCCTTTAACCAAGTGCTGAACATCATCCAAGTGGTGTTTGTCGGCATTGCCTTGATCAGCTTGTTAGTGGGCGGCATTGGCATCATGAACACCATGTACACAGCAGTCTTAGAAAGAACCCGAGAAATCGGCGTCATGAAAGCAATTGGCGCAAAAAACAGGGACGTGCTTTCAATCTTCTTATTAGAAAGCGGCTTGCTCGGAACAGCAGGAGGCCTGATAGGCATCATCATCGGCGCAGGCATCAGCAAAGCAGTAGAGCTCGGAGCAAATGCAGCCTTTGGTCCTGGCACTATCACCGCAGTTTTTCCTGTGTACTTGCTTGTCGGCGTGCTTATTTTCTCCTTTATTGTTGGCACTATCAGCGGTGTACTGCCAGCCCGACAAGCATCATTGCTCAAGCCAGTAGAAGCATTACGCTATGAGTGACTTATTCTCTTTTCAACACAGCATCAGCAGCGCCTTCAAGCTTAGCATCACCATACACTGAAGTCATGCCAGCAATGCCCAGCAACTCAAGAATCTGAGCAACATTCTGCTGCGCTTCGCGATGGTAGTTAGCACACACCAAGCGCTGGCCAGCATCAGTTGCCACTTCCATTAACTGCACAATCAAGCCTGCGCCATTGCTGTTCAATTCCTCGACATGCTGCAAGTTCAGCAATACATCAAGGCCCTGGCCAGCAGCAGCTTTCACTGCATCAGTGAGCTGCTCAGTCTGCGGCGTATAATGCCGCGCATGCGCGCAAAACAAGCTTGTGTATTTTGGCGTCACTGCAGCCACATCATCCAAACAGCGTATTGCAACACTGCCAAAATGATCTGGCTTTTGCCGTCTAAATGGACTATAGTTCATTCTGTCTTCACCCGCCAGCAGAGTAAGCAGGAGGTTTATATAGCTTGCGCTTGCGAAACGTTTATTAAAAAAACAATGTTCTCTCAGTATATGGGAGAACTTTCTGTCAGGTTAGGCGCTGCCTTGTTCAAGCACCAACTATTGTATAAGGGCGATGTGCGCATGAACTACAAAGAAGGCTCACAGGCTCCAAAACGCGAATGGTTTGTGCCTGTTGTAGCAACTGAGCAACGCCCTATTTTCAGACTGCACTATGCAGTGCAAAAAGTAGATGCCATTGACCTTCCCGGCATCCAGCGCAGGCACGACCGGCTCATTCTCGAAGCAGTCATTCAGGAGCTTACCAGCGACTGGGAGCATTTTTTTGGCCAATTGCTTGCAGGAGAAAAAGAAGCGCAAAAGCGCTACCTACACAATTACTGCAGCCATGACATGCAAAACGCATACGCCCAGCTTCCAAAACCACGACCGACCATTATTGGCGGACCGCTGCCAGCAATACGGATTAGAACACCAACTGACAAGCCAAAACGAACAAAATACGTGCCTAAAGGGCCCCAAGCACGCAGGCCCGGCATCCAGCGCAAAGGCAAAGGCATATAGAAACTTTTTTTAATAATCCCCTCTTATGTGCTGGTATGGGGGAGAAAAACAGTTGTTCTGTTATGGTCACTGCTTTGCTGTATGATACTGGCAAAGCCTATCAGGGCCAAGTGCGCTTAGCGTATCATCAGCCACGCATAGGCCTTGACAAGCGAAAAGTGTTTGTGCCAGTCACGGCAACACCTGCACGACCATCCTTCTCACTGGAAAAGCGCGTTATCAAATTTGGCGTAGAAGACCTTCCTGCAGACCTGCAGCACGAAGAAAGCATTGCGCGCGCAACACTGAACCAAATCAGGAAAGTCTGGCCAGTATTTTTTGAACGGTTGCGGGAAATCAGCACCTCTGATGCATCAATGTTCATGGACCGGCACTGGGGCAATGATGCCCGTGACCAGTACCTCCACGCATTTGGCGGCAGATCCTTGCACTACGGCAGATTAAGCCCTGATATTGCAGTTGACCTTGCCAAACTGAGAATCGCGCGGATCAAGTATCGCAATGGCAAAGCCCCACAGGCACGTGAAGTGGGCAGAAAACGCGTTCTGGACTAATCGTAAACTATATTAACCCCTGCAAGTACCTTCTAGATTCCACGTGAGTGGAGTGAGTGGGTGTGGACAAAGAACATTTTGTATCTGTGAGCGTGAAAGGAGTTCTGTATAGCAGAGGTACCACGCAGCGCGGCGAAGTGCGCCTAGGATATCGCCTGCCACAACAAAGCAGGCGTGCACTCTTTATTCCGGTTACGGTCAATGGCACAGGACCGCATTTTTCTCTTGAAAAACTGGTGGAAGAGCACGCAAACACTGTTGCCAAACCACACTTAAACAAGCCAGACAAAAGCGCAGTGCGCCGTACCGTCAAGTACATGCACGGTGTCTGGCAGGTCTTTACTGAGGGCCTGCGAGAAGTTAATTCAAAAAGCCTTGGCCAGTACTGCAGCCCGCGCATGCGGCAGGAATATCACGAAGACAAATCAAAACACAAATGCGCGCTACTCGGAGGCTCACTGCCGCCAAGCGAACGCCCGCGGTATTCCTATGAAGCCCTTGGCTTGCAGGTTGTTCCGCGCGGACGCCAAAACGGCGCCAAACGGCAGGAAAAAGGCAGCCGCATTATCCATCGCCGCGCGCGCATATTCTGGGATGATTGATATGACGGTCCTTACGTTTGCAACACCCGCAGACATCCAGTACCGTTACCTTGCCTTGGGCGCGCGCATAGCGCACGAAGCATACTGCCTTGACTTTACTGAAGTCACCAGCCATGTCAGGCAAAAACCAGTTTCTGTGAACCGCTATGAGCAGTTCAGTCCGCACGTTAACCTGAGCTTCAATGAATACCTGCTTGACCATGTTATTATCCAGTCAGGCAGTCCGCGCGCCAGCAGGCAGTTTCCCTTTCCACTGGGCATTGAAGAATGGACTGTGCTCGCAAATCCTGCCATGCCGCACGAGCCATCAGCGCAGTTTGTGATTCGCATGTGGCAGCCGCGCAATGATTACACCCTGCACGCGCACACTGATACCGTGTACCTTGATCCCCATGCAGACCTTATGCCTGTTGTTTCAGTGCTTGACCCAGCGTTCAAGCGGCTTGCGCGCAACAACAACATCAGCCTTGATGCTGAAGAACAACAAAAAAATGCAGAGCTGAGCCATGCTGTCACGTCTTTTTTTCGCTCGCGCAGCGCGCACGCAACAGTTGTTGAGCGCCCCGGACTGGAAAATGCAGTGCATATAGGCTATGAGCTGGATTTGCGAAACATCTAACAAAAGCTTTTTAACTGTTTCCCTCTTTCTTATACTGGGTGAAGACACATGACAGGAATAACTATAGCAGTGAGGACACTCGTATGTTATGTTGATAGACAGTATAAGGGAGAAGTACGACTGGCCTATCAAGCAAAAGAACGCGGACTGCCGCGCAGAGAACTTTTTGTTCCTGTAGAAACTGATGGTGTTACTGCTCTTTTCAAAACTGAATCAATGCTCTCGCCGCGCGGCGACGTTGACTCTATTGATGAAGCAATAGCAGCAGCAACCATTGAACATCTTTCAGAGCGTTGGGAGCGATTCTTCAATTCATTAACTGAAAAAGTGCGCGGCAGCAGCATGCTCCGCCAGTATTGGTCAGAAAAACGCGCAGTAAAATACAATGACGCGCAATATGCACCTTTCTTAGCAGGAGCACTGGCGCCCAAAAAACGGCCAGTGGTGCCCTGGGACCTGATTCCCCTGAACGGGAACGGCAACGGCAGAGAAGGCAGGCCCCGCTACAAACGATTAGGCAGAGAACGCCGAGGCCGCGGCGGCAGAACAGGTGATTATTGATTTCTCGTAAAGCTTAAATACCTATAGTTCTGAAGCAGCAGCATGAAACAAAAAGAGCTTTTCCGCAACTTAGTGCTTTCAGTTTCATGGCTGGTCATTGCAGCTACATCCTGGCATTCTGTAGAAGAAATCCATTATCTCAAAGGTTTTTACACCGGCAGCTTTACCGTAGAACAAGCAGGCTGGGCAACAGTCGTTGAGCTCATCAAAGTCTTTCTGACAGCATTTCCATTACTCTTATTGATGTGGTATTTTAGAAAAAAATGAAAAAACTCACCGTATTGGTATTGCTTATTTTGGCAAGCGCATCAGCATCAGCACTCTCCCCATCTATTGAAGTTGACTGCTGCGGGTATCTGGGGCATTGGGAAGACTATTATGGCGGCAGCTTAGTGCAGGAATGCCCACAATATAATCTCACAGAAGAGACCTGCAAGCCAATACTGGAGAGCTGGGAACGAACAACTGAGTGGTATGCGGGGGAAATAGACGAGTATGCCCGCGCAAAAGATATGGAACGGCTCTTTGGCGCTGCAGGTGTTATTCTCTTTGCATTCATTATCTACTGGGTATTAACGCGCAAGAAAAAACCAGCTAAAAAAAGAAGATGAAACTAAAACTGGGCGTTGTGGTGTTGATTGTTGCTTTATTGAGCAGCTTTGCTGCAGCGCAATTAGATATTCCTGACGTCGGGCCTGGCGGCTGCATTCCTGTGCATCCAACAACAGGAGCACCGTGCCCAGAATGCTGCCCTGGTGGTGGCGCAGTACAACCACCTCCTGATGATGTAAAACCAATTCAGCCACAACAGCCACAAGAACCTGAAAAACAAGATCCTGAACAAGAACAGATCATACCAGTAGGCCCAGATGACAAACAAGACGCCGTTAACAATAATGGTCAAAGCGTGCAAGGCATTACGCAGGAAAACAACCAGTGCGCATGGGCGTGCACTGAATGGACACCAAGCAATTGTCAAGGCGGCTTGCAAGAACGAGACTGCGAATGCAATTGTCCAGTCTGCGACGGAGACAGCACTGAAAAAAAAGTGTGCCCTCTAAGCACAGCAGGCTATGTTAACATCCAAACAGGCAGTTACTGGCATGGCGAGCCAGTGCAATTTTATTTAGCAGAAACAGACGGCAAGCTCTGGCTCATCTCCGGCGATGGACAACCTATTGAAGGCATTGGCTTGCACGTCGGCGAACCAGACGCAACAGTGCCGATTAACCCGCTTCTTTCTGACATAACCAACTATAGGAAAGCACCTGCAGGAAAATACTCAGCTGAGATTCGCGGAGCAGACTTTGCAGACACAACAGTGCAAGAAACACCTAAAGGATTTGACCTTGGATTTAAGGTCAAACCAAATGCAAAAGTTGGCAAAAAAGAAATGACCTTGGATGTTACCAGAGACGGAACAGTTGTCGCATCACTTCCATTAGTCGCAGACATACAACCAGCTCTGAAAAAAGAACAGCCTCCAGAACATCCTGATTATTCAAGCGCAATACTTGCGGTTGTTGGTGCAGGCTTTGTAGTATTTGCTTTACTGGCATGGCTCATAGCAGCAGTAACCAAAAAAAGCAAAAAAGCACGAGGAACAGCAAGCCTTGCCTTGGGTGTTATTGGCGTGCTCTTTTTCGCACTGCCCTTTGTTGGACTGCCCTCAAGTGTTTTTGCACTGCTCTTTTCCCGGCTGCAGAACAAACGCAAAAAAACCTGGCCTGCAACGGTAGGGTTCGGCATTGGCCTTATTGGTATTATTCTCAACCTGATTATTTTGGTTGGCTTGCTGGGACAAGTGTATTAGCATTACAGAGAAGAAAACTTTAAATACTCCTCACTAGTCAAATAGTTTAAAGGGGATTATTATGGCACGACTTAGAAAAGCAGTTGCATATCGAAGACTGGAGCGTCCGTACACTCGATGGAGCAAGTACAAGAAGCGCTCGTATGTTCGTTCTAGACCGGTCTCTAAGGTTGTGCGAGGCGACATGGGCGCGCCTGGCAAAGAATTTGCGTTCACGATTATCTTGCGCTCAAAAAAAGACGTGCAAGTGCGTGATAATGCATTGGAATCAGCACGCCAGACAACTTTGAAACTATTGGAAAAGACTTTGGGAAAACAAGGGTTTCACCTGAAAATGAGAGTCTACCCGCATCATGTTCTGAGAGAAAATCCTTTGGCTTCTGGTGCAGGAGCAGACCGTATGAGTACGGGAATGAAGCACTCATTTGGTAAGACTATTGGCATTGCAGCACAGGTCAAAGAAGGCCAGACCATCATGGCTGCTCGGGTCAATAAAGAACATCTTGTTGTGGCCAAGAAAGCTTTGCAGCGCGCAGGCTATAAGCTGCCGTGCAAAACACAAGTTCTTGTAGAAGCTGCTTAAGCAAATATTTTGCAGTATAAATCAGGTTGTTTCTTAGCATATAAGACGGGCATGATGCGTTCTTGTGCTTGAACTGCACTTACTCTGCTGCCTGTTTTTGCAATAGCACGCCAGGTTGCGCGGTCAATGACTTCTTCTGCTAGTTCAATGCCATGGCCTTGTGCTAAGAGATCATCAAGAAATCTGAGGGGTACTCTGACTTTTCCTGTGTGTTTGCCCTCGCCAAGCGTGCTGTTTACATATTCAATGGCTCGGTCGTATTTTCTGGGCTGTTTTGTTTCTGGTTGCTGACACTCTGTCATCACTATCAATCCTTAATCACTGATAAGTGATAAACTACTATATAAGCTTTATGGTGTGCACTACACAAATATTTTTATAGGGCCCAAAAGGAAAACCTTCCTAACGGGTGGCTTAGAACGCTCAAAAAGGTGATACAATATGACAACAATCGAAGAAGCAGAAAATAAAATTCGAGACTTGAAAAACTGGGTATTTGTATTTGCAAAAGAATACAGCCTTGCAGAAGAAGCAGTCAAGCTCCTGCACGAAAAAATTGACGAACTGGCAGTAGTTGTCGGTGACATCAAAACCCAATGACGGTCTACAAATGCGAAGACTGCAGCTACACTGCAGAACATGCAGGCCAGTGCAAAGACTGCAATAAACCACTGCACAAAACCTGCGGCATGTGCGGGTATGAAATACACAACTGCACGTGCACTGATGCCATCAAAGGCTCAAAAGACAAATTTCCACGATGAAAGTAGGCTGGATACTTACTGTTATGTTGTTATTGGCAGGATGCGCTTCCCACAACGCTCCTGAAAGCACTATGAAACTAAGCAGCTCAGCATTTGAAGAAGGCAGCAGCATTCCAGCCAAATACACGTGCGATGGTGATAATATATCGCCGCCCTTAGCGCTTTCTGACGTGCCTGAAAACGCACAAGCCTTGGTTCTTATCATGGATGATCCTGACGCAGTGGTTGGCATCTGGGACCACTGGGTTGTGTTCAACATTCCTCCTGATACAAAAACAATAGCTGAAGGGCAAAACCCTGAAGGAATCCTGGGCAAAAACACTGGCGGCAACAATGCGTACGCAGGGCCATGCCCTCCGGACAAAGAACACCGATACTTTTTCAAACTCTATGCCTTAGATACCAAGCTTGACCTTCCTGAAGGA
>JBFHWZ010000027.1:0-12417 GCA_041599235.1 Candidatus Woesearchaeota archaeon
CGTCTCGTTAACACAGGCACAGTGCCTGTGATATACTCGACTGACGTCTCGTGACTACAGATGCTAACGCCTCTGTAGTGTAGTCCGGCCAATCATTTTGCCCTCTCGAGGCAAAGACTCGGGTTCGAATCCCGGCGGAGGCATATGAACTTCCTAGCACACCTCAGCTTTGGCATTGTAACAGCGCTGCTGGTATATTACCTCACCAGCAACATGGTAGGTGCCACCATAGTATTCTTGTTCCAGATAGTGCTTATACTAGATTTTGTATTCAAAAAAATAATGCAGTTTGAGCCGCTGCATACAATAGTAGCAATGCTTGTGGTATGGGGATTATCATATTGGCTCTTTCCAGCCTATCACTGGTTTGTTATCTTGGCCTACTTCACGCACTTGTTCCTTGATCTGTGGGTGCATGAAGAAATTCCCTTATTGTGGCCGTTTAAGCAGCAATTAATGTATCCTGTCAAGAACAGCGAAGAAGTAGTGACCATACTGAGCTGCATTGGCTCAATAATCCTCATAGTATTGATTGTTATATAAGCCGCGGTCGCATAACCTGGTAGTGCGTCGGTCTCGAAACCAATCGAGCTAACCGATTCCGCAAGGAATTGCAGGTTCAAATCCTGCCCGCGGCGTCTTGTTTACTTCAGAGCAATAATGCTTTTATAGAGCATTGATGATGCACAAGTAAGGTGATACTATGGCTGATAAAGAAAACGTAAATAATCTCAGGCTGAGCATGTCCAAACAACCTTTGGAGCTTGCATGCCCGCATTGCAATAGGTGGGTTGCGACGTGGCCTTCAGAAAAAGAAGTTAACGGAAATAAAATTCAACTGGGCGGCGTGTGTGAAGGCTGCAAGCGAGGCTATGAAATGCATTTGGAAATTGTTGCTTTGCTGAGCTTGCAGGAAAAATAAGTGATTTTTTTGATCAGGGTAATGCGTTTGGGCGTTACTTTATCTGTTTTTTTGCTGCTTTTATTGCATCTCTGATTTCTTTGAGAAAAGTACTCCAGCGTTTTCCGTAGCGGCCATGACCGCCCAAGAACTCCATGTAAGGATTCATGAAACCGCCCTTTTTGGGATCCTTCTCCCAATCCTCTAATGCACTTAGCAAAGTTCCCAGTTCTACAGTGAGACGCCCGCTGAAAAAAGCATCTATGGCAGTTTTTAGGGCTAGCATTTCGGGTGATGGTTCTTCTGGAAGCATTGAGATGTCACGGCTAAGGCTTTCCAGTGCTTTGTTTATCTCAACAGCTTTAGATATGACTCCGGGTTCAGGCAGGGTAAAAAACGTTTTTATTGAAGGGAGTTGAGTGCGATAATATTCAACATAATCACCTGCACGATTAAATCCTTGTTTTCCCGCATTATCATAAAAAGACTCAAGTGATGCAAGCAAGTCTTGCAATGTCAACAGTTTAAAAGGTATCCTGTCAGCAATTGCTTTCAGGATAATCTCTTTTTCCGTTTCATTCATGCTGGCAGTTTAGGCATAGGTGTATAAATACTTATCTGTAGGCAGTTTTAAATACGATGGAACTATGAAATGGCTTGTGGCACAAATCAACATAACCAAACAAGATGAAAACACGTTTGTGGTTGAAGTTGTTGAAGAAACTGCAACCAAACACATAGTAACAGTCAAAGATGAAGATCATCAGCGCTTAACTGAAGGAAAAATCAGCAAAGAAGAGCTTCTCAAGCGCTCATTTGAGTTCTTGCTTAAACGAGAATCAAAGGAATCAATTCTTAGCTCATTTGACATAACGGTCATTAGCAGGTATTTTCCTGAATATGAAGAAGAAATAAGGCCTTAGCGTTCTTGTTTCCATTGTTCATAGGCTGCTATGAATGCTGGATGAAATTCTTGCTTGTTTATGCGCTTGTCAAGCTCTGCAAACGTGATATAACCGCCGCTTTCCACTTCTATAGGGTCAAGCTGAATGGGTCCTTCGTAGTTTTCAAGAATATACTGGGTTACGATGAGGTGTTCTGGCGGAAATTCTGCTTTGAACTGGAATAACTCTTCTAAATGCGTTGCTGCAATGCCTAATTCTTCTTTCAGCTCTCGTAGTGCAGCATGGCTTGCTGTTTCGCCAGCGTTCACATGGCCTGATGCTGAGCATTCAAACAGGCTGGAAAAGCAGTCTTTGGTCTTAGAGCGTTTCTGCATGAAGATTTCGCCTTTTTTGTTCAGAACAAAGACCTGTATAGCGCGATGCCGTAAGAGCTTATCGTGCGCTTCTTCTCGCTCTGCTGTTGCTATAACAAGATTATCAGCATCAACTATATCTAATTCCTCTTTTGGCATATACGAATAAGAAAATGAAGAATATAAAAGGTTTTCTAGACATCCACCATTTCAATCTCAATGTTGAGACCATCAGGGATGGGAACGCGCATAACCAATCGCAGAGCTCGTTCATCAAGGCCAAGGTCAATCAGCCTTTTGTGGACTCTCATCTCAAAGCGTTCAAAGGTCTCAGAACCATTGCCGCACGGTGATCTTCGTGTGGTCACTCTGAGCTTTTTGGTTGGAAGCGGGATAGGGCCCCGAATATCTACGCCAGTTTTGCCTGCTATGTCCTTGATGGAATCGCAGGTTTTGTTGAGTTTGTCAATGTCGGTACTCGCTAGCTTTATTCGGGCCTTCTGCATCTCCGTCTCACATTTGTTTTTTGACGAGGTCTATGCACATGCCTGCTGCTACGGTCTGACCTGAGTCTCGGATAGCAAATCGTGCAAGCTGTGGAATCTCGCTCTGTTTTTCAATGCACAGTGCTTGGACTGGCTTGAATTTGATGATTGCTGCATCGCCGTTCTTGATAAAGTCTGGCTTTTCTTGCAGGGTCTCGCCTGTTGCTGGGTTGATCTTTTTGGTGATTTCAACCACTTGGCAGGCTACCTGTGCGGTGTGGATGTGGAACACTGGTGTGTAACCAACCGTAATGACGCTTGGGTGGTTCAGCACAACAAGTTGTGCAGTGAACTCAGTTGCCACTGTTGGTGGATTGTCCACTTTGCCCAGTACGTCACCGCGTGCAATGTCTGCTTTGTCAATGCCACGTACGTTAAAGCCGATGTTGTCGCCGGGAATGGCTTCCTTGACTTGTTCGTGGTGCATCTCAATGCTCTTGACTTCGCCTTGCTTACCTTTACCTTCACGTGCTGGAACCACAATGATTTTGTCGCCAATCTTCATGACGCCAGTCTCAACGCGGCCAACAGGCACAACGCCAATTCCTTTGATGTTGTACACGTCCTGCAAGGGCATGCGCAAGGGCAGGTCAGTTGGTTTTTCTGGTTCTTTAAGGTGGTCCAGCGATTCCATAAGGGTTGGTCCTGTGTACCAAGCTGTTTTTTCTGATTTTTTGACAATGTTATCGCCGTGGTATGATGCCACAGGAACAAAGGTGACTTCGTCTGCTTTGTACCCAACGCTCTTGAGCAGTGCTGAAACATCAGTCTTAACTGCATCGAACTTGGCTTGTTCAAAGTTGACTGTGTCCATCTTGTTCACAACAACGATCAATTGGCCAACGCCAAGGGTTCGTGCCAAGAAGGCGTGCTCTTTTGTCTGAGCCATGACTCCTTCAGTTGAAACAACTAAAACAGCTGCATCTGCTTGTGATGCGCCAGTGATCATGTTCTTGATGAAGTCACGGTGCCCTGGTGCGTCAATCACTGTAAATTCGTATTTTGGTGTGACGAATTTCTTGTGCGCTAGGTCAATAGTGACTCCTCGCTCCTGTTCTTCCTTGAGTCCGTCCATGACGAACGCGAACTCAAAGCCAGCCTTTCCAAGCTGTTCTGCTTTTTCTCGTAGTTTGCGCAGTGCCTGTTCGTCAATAGCTCCTGCGTCGAACATCAGTCTACCGACTGTCGTACTCTTGCCGTGGTCGACGTGACCGATGAACACGATATTTATGTGTGGTTTTTCTTTTGCCATAGTATATAACCCCTCCTATTTCCTATAGATTAGTAGTGGTGTTGGTAGTATTGGGGCGTTTATAAAGGTTTCGCCCGCAGGGTGAAACTCCTGAGGCAATAGCCGAGGAGACTTTCGTCGAGGAGTATACTCAAGCCCCGAGCTGTCCTTCTGAAAGGCCTTTGCGCTGGACAATCTGCTTGATTATTTTCTGTTGCAGCTCGCCAGGGAGTTTTTCAAACACTTGGTCTGCTAATGAGCTGATGCCTCGTCCGTTAGTTGCTGACCGTAAATCAGAACTCCAGCCAATCATTTCTCCGACTGGCAGCTTGGCTCGGCAGATTAATTGGGTGCCTTCTTGCTGCAAGTCAAGCACTTGGCCTCGTTTGTTCATCACTAATTTAGTGACTTCGCCAGTAAATTCTGCTGGCGCTTCAATAACATGTGTTTGGATTGGTTCAAAGACGACTGGATTTGCCTGCATCATGGCGCCTTTGAGTGATTCTCTGACTGCAGGGTACATTTGTGCTGGTCCGCGGTGGATGGCGTCTTCGTGCAGTTTGATGTCCATGAGTGTTACTTTGACGCCAAAGCAGGGCTCGCGCGCTAATGGTCCTGCGTCCATGACTTGCTCAAAGCCGTCTAAGAGCAGTTCCATGACTTCACTGATTTGCACAACTCCTTTGGTTGCGTCAATGAATAGGTTGCCATTGTACACGTGGCGTACAGACAGTGCTGTTTTGTTGTCATAGCCTGCTTCAACCAGTGTGTCACGCAGGGCAAAGTCTTTTTTCTTGGTTCTGCCTTCAGGAATGTCGCCGCTTTTGATAAGTTCTGATACGTGCGGTTCAATGGGTTCAACGACCATGTACACTTTGTTGTGCTTGTTCGGTGATTTTCCTTCAACCTGCTGGCTTTGCTTTGCAACAGTCTCTCGGTATACCACAATGGGCTCTGAGGTCTTGATCTCAAGGCCTTTTTCTGTCTTGATTCTGTTTTCAATGATCTCTAAGTGCAGTTCACCCATGCCGCTCATCAGGTTTTCGCCAGTTTCAAGGTTGACTTCAATATGGACTGACGGGTCTTCTTTTGCCACTTTTCTGAGCACTTCAACTAATTTTGACAGGTCTTGCGGTTTCATGGGCTCAATTGCTTTGGTGATAACTGGTTCAAAGATGTGTTTGAGCTCTTCAAACGGATGATCTGCTTCTAGCGTGAGTGTTTCTCCTGCATTTGCTGAAATGCCTGCAAGGGCAAGCACATTGCCTGCACCAACATCACCGATGATTTCAGGCTTAATACCCAAATACATGTATACTTGTGCAACGCGTTGGTCTGTTTTGCCGTTGTTCAAATGCAGGGTCATGCCTTCTTTGATGGTGCCGCTGTATAATCGTCCAGCGCTGATTTCCCTGCCTGACTTGGGATCAATCAAGATTCGGGTGATGACAAATGCTATTTTGCCGTCTGGATTGCACTTGACCAGGTCTTTGCCCAGTTCTGACTCAACATCGCCGCGCCAGATCTTTGGAATGCGGTATTTTTGCGCTTCGGCTGGGTTGGGCAAGTGCTTGATGACCATGTCAAGAATAACATCATGCAAGGGCATTTTTTCCCACACGAACTGATGCTGTTCTTCGCCTTGCAGTTCATAGATTTGAAGCACGTCTTTGAAGGTAACGCCTTTTTTCTGCATGTAGGGCAAGGATAATGCCCAGTTGTCTCTGGCTGAGCCAAAGGCCACACTGCCATCCTGGAAGTTTGCTTTCCATTTTTCCCTAAATTCTTTTTCTGCAATGCCTTCAACTAATCTGTTGAATTCAAGGATGATTTTAGTGATGCGTTCCTGAATTTGTTCAGGAGTAAACAACATCTCCTTGATTAAGCGGTCGACTTTATTGATGAACAGCACTGGTTTGACGCGTTCGCGCAGCGCTTGCTTGAGCACTGTTTCTGTCTGTGGCATAATGCCTTCTGAAGCGCATACGAGGACTACTGTTCCGTCAACAGCGCGCATTGCCCGGGTCACATTGCCGCCAAAGTCAACGTGGCCTGGCGTGTCAATGAGATTGATAAGAAATTCTTCTTCTTTGAACGAGTGCACCATGGATACATTTGCTGCATCAACTGTCATCAGGCGCTCTTGTTCGTCTGCGTGCTGCCAGGTTGCCATGCCTTTTTCAAGTGAGCCTGCAATTTCTTCCTTCATCAGGCCTGCTGCAGCCAATAAATTGTCAGTAAACGCGGTTTTTCCGTGGTGGATGTGAGCGCTGGTAGCAATATTTCTGATGTTAGCTTGTTTTTGGGACAATCGCTTCATGCGTTCTATTTTTGTTTCTGCCATAGTATCACCTTATTTGTGTATGATCTGCCAATCGTGCTTTTCGTAATCATACAGTTCTTCATTGTTGAACCAGATCTTGATTTCGCGCTGAGCTTCTTCAACTGAGCCTGATGCGTGCACGAGATTGCGCGCAGTTCGCTGACCTTTGTCTGCTGCCTGGAAGCTGTCTGCTGAAAAATCGCCGCGGATAGTTCCGGGCAAAGCTGTTTTTGGTTCAGTGTGGCCAACAATCTTGCGGCCCATCTCAACAGCATGGTTGCCTTCAAACACAATTGCAACAATCGGGTTTTTGAGGCCTTCCATGTTCCAGCGCCTGACGCGCTGTCCAATTTCTTCATCAGTTTCCTTGAGCTCAATGCCTTTTTTGGCAAACACTTCGCGCGTTTTCTTGGCAACTGTTGATTTCCACTCGGGATCATCTGCATAATGCACCCCAAGCTGTTCTTCGGTTGGGTGCACCATTTTGATGCCTGCTATCTTGAATCCTTTTTGCTCAAAGCGCTTGATGATCTCGCCAACTAAGCTGCGTTGGACTGCATCAGGCTTTGCCAGTATCAGTGTTTGTTCAATCATTTACTCTCAGGATTTTTTTCTTTGCGTGCCATGCGCGTCCAGGCTGTTAAGCGCGGCTTTCTGCCCAGCTTGAACAGGTTCTTTTCGCACTTGGTGCTGCAGAACGGAAAGAGCTTGCCGTCATTTTTGACAAAAAGCTTGCCCGTGCCTGGTTCAATGCTTTCCCGACAAAAACTGCATCGTGCCATTATGCACCGCCCCGCCCTGCTTTATTCAAGGGGCGTGCTTCAAATTCTGTTTCGCGCAGCATAAGGATGTCTTCTTTCTGGACTGGCCCTTTGACATTTCTGCGGATGACTTTGTCTTTGTCTCTGCCGTCAAGGATTCTGACGCGAACCTGCACTGCTTCTCCGCGCGTGCCGGTTCTGCCAATAACTTCTTCAACGCGAGCCGGTATTGCCTGGGTGAACCTGACGCCTGCTTCTTTCTTTTCTTCTTTTTTTCCGCCGCGTGGCGGCCGTTTTTGCTTTTCGTCTGCCATGGCTTATTCCTTTTTCTCTTCAGGCTTTGCTTCGGCTTTTGTTTCTTCTTTTGGCGCTTCTTTCTTCTCGGCTTTTTCTGCTTTCTTTTCTTCTGCTTCTTTTGGTTTTTCTTCTTTCTTTTCAGCAGGCTTTTCTACTTTTTTCTCTTCCTTTGGTTCTTCTTTTGGCTTTTCTTCAGCTTTCTTTTCTTCTTTTGCTGGCCCGCCTAATGCCTTGATCAGCTTTTTTGCATCGCCTTCGGTGGTGACTGCAATTGCTGAGGTTGGCACTTTGATGCCTGCAGCGGCTCCGAGCTCTTCTTTGCTGTCAACCTGAACGCACGGAACGCCTTTTTCTTTTGCGAGAATTGGGATGTGCATGACCACTTCTGGTGGGCTGACATCTTTGGCATAGGCAACTAATTTTGCAACGCCGCGTTCGAGTGCTTTGGTTACTTCGTTTGTTCCTTTTTTGATTTTTCCTGATGTACGTGCTACTTCAATAGCTTCTAATGCTTGTTCAGCTTCTTTTGCCATAGTTAAACCCCTCCATGACCAATGAGAATAGACTCATTCAGGCTTTTTAGCCATCATCATGTATGTATAGAGAGAGCAGAGCTTCATTTATAAACTTTGTGCCTGCTGGTAGTGTGCAATGCTCTTGAGAAATTCATCTTTGCCAAACTGTTCCAGCTGTTTGCGGGCAAAATAAATGGTTGTTTGTGGTGAATCCCATAACAAAAGCCCTCCTGTGTTGGTGCGTGGTCCAAGGCGGATGAGCAGGTTAGGGGGCAGAGCATAGCTGGTATAGAGGTTTTCTTTGATAAGCTCTTTGCTGATGCCTTCAGGGTCAAGCTTGCCTAGTTTGACCATTCTGGCCAATAAGGTGCAGGCTTCTACGATCTCCTGCTGGCCGTCATAGGCAATGCACAAGTTCAGGAACAGCTTGTCATAATCTTTGGTGCTTTCAATGACTTTTTTGAGCGGTTCACGCACGCGCTCAGGCAAAGAATACCATTGGCCCAGTACGGTGATCTTCACTTGGTTCTGTTTGGCAAATTCCCAATTGGCTAAGCCGGTGAACAGTTCCACTAAGAAATCATTATCGTCACTGGGTATCTGGAGGGTGAGCATGGGGATTTGCAGCTTGCTGGTTATCTTGACAATATTCTTGATGTTCAGAAGCTTGCTTTGGCCAGGAGCATCATCTGCTGCAATGGCAATGTGCTTGGGCAGGTTTTGGCTGCTGAGCCGTATTTTCATGCCCTCGATAAATTCTTTGACTCCCACCAACAAGCACAGGGGCGAAAATATTTATAAAGATTATGTATTCAGAGGGCATATGCTCACTACTTTACTGGTCATTGGCTTAGGTATGCTGGTTATTGGCACTATCACTGATTTTCGCTTTCGTGAAGTGCCTGACTGGCTTTCTTTTGGCGGCGTGTTTGCTGGTTTAGGGATTCGGGCCCTGTGGAGCGCCTATACGTGGCAGGCTGCGTATATTATTGAGGGCTTGCTTGGTTTTGCAGCATTATTCTTGTTTGGCATTCTCATGTTCCGTCTTGGCCAGTGGGGCGGCGGTGACAGCAAAGTGCTGATGGCACTTGGCGCACTGCTTGGCTGGCAGCTGTCCTTTGACAGCCTGCTGGTTGCTTTTTTGATTAATGCAGCTCTTGCAGGCGCAGCATATGGTTTGCTGTGGAGCATTGTGCTTGCTGCGCGTAACTGGAAAAAGTTCAGCAAGCAATTGCGCAAACTTGTTGCTTTGAAAGCATTTAGAAAAGCACGGCGCAATAGCCTGGTTGCTACGGCAGCCTTGCTGGCACTGAGTTTTTTTGTTTCTGAGCCAGCGCTAAAGATTGGTGCACTGACTACTGCCATTCTGGTCTTGACCCTTGGCTACTTGTATGCGTTTGTCAAAGCAGTTGAGCTTGCGTGCATGTACAAGTGGGTGACGCCAGCGGTATTGACTGAAGGCGACTGGATAGCAAAGGAAGTGAAGGTTAATGGGAAATACATTTGCGGCCCTAAAGACCTGGGCGCTGAGAAAAAGCAAATCAAGCTTTTGCAGAAACTAAAGGTCAAGAAGGTGCTGATCCGCATCGGCATTCCGTTCATCCCCAGCTTTTTGATAGCGTACGTGATGATGCTGCTGATGGGCAATCCGTTACTGTATTTTATTTAAGGCAATCGTTCAAGCTGCTTGAGCATATAGTCTTCTTGGTCTGACAGCTCTTCTGGCTTTTTTTCCTCAACAACTTCTTTTTGTGCTGGTTCTTTTTCAAAAAAGCCAACGCCTTTGGTCTCATCCTTGATCTTGTTCTCAACAGCGCTCATCTCATCATCTGACAGTGTTTTGGGCTGCCAGTTGAAATCAAGGCCGTCGTTTTCTCTGCGCGGAATAACATGCATGATGCAATGATTGTGCGTTTGCCCTGCTGCAACGCCATTTTGGACAAGAATGTTGGTTCCATGCGCGCCCAGACCCTCGAATAATGCCATAGAGAGCTTGTTTGCTTTGGTGAACAGGTCGCTTACAATATAATCAGGTATTTGCTCAAGAATAGCGCCATGCTTTTTTGGAATGACCATGACATGGCCGACGGTTGCCGGCTTGGGCGCAACAACAGCAATGAGTTTTTCATCTTCATACAGCTTGCCTTTTTTGCTTTTGATAAGATCGCAGATGTCGCAGGTCATGAGCGTGTCAAGAACTTGGATATTTCATCAAGAGAGCCAAGCTTTTCCTCTTTTTTTGGAGCTTTTTTTGCTGTTTTCTTCTTAGCAGCTTTTTTCTTTGTTTTTTTCTTGGTTTTCGCTGGTTTCTTTGGTGCTTCTTCAGCAACTTCTTCCTCAGGAGCCTCTTCTTCAGCAGATTCAGGTTCTTCTTTGAGCTTGAATACTTTATTCACGCCTTTTTGCAATGCTTTCCTGACTTGCTCCAAGTCTTTTGATGACAGGGGCTGTTCTTGGAAGTCAATGCCGATGTTGTCGCCTTCCATGCGCGGAATGATGTGCAGCATAAAGTGCTGTGCGCGCTGGCCAGCTGCTGCGCCATTGGCAATAAAGATGGTTGTGCCTTCTGCTTTCAGGGCTTTGAGCACTGCATGGGACAAGCCTTTGCTGATCATGCCCAGGTAGCTGGTTTCATCATCTGGAATCTGCGGCATGACAAAATAGTGCTTTTTGGTCAGCAGGAGAATATGGCCTGGATTGGCAGGATTGATGTCAAGCACGGCCTTGACCTTGTCATCTTCATATACAGTGCGTGCAGGCACTTTGCCTGATACAATATGGCAGAAAACGCACTGCTGCTGTAAAGCTTCAAGGTCCTCTGCTTTCATTTCAGCCATGGTAGTATGCTCGAGAAAACACTATATTAATCTTTCGCAGTAGAAAAGCTTATAAATAGGCGAACTCCTTATTTAGGTGAAAAAGATGGTGAGCATGCTAGAGTCAAAGAGAGCAATTTCTCCGCTTATTGCAACAGTCCTGCTTATTGTGTTCAGTGTAGCACTGGGCGCAGTGGTCATGAGCTGGGGCGAAAGCTATATTGAAGAAAAAGCAGAGTTTGTCTCAGGCGTTCAGGAAATTGGCGGCGGCTGTGACCGTGCAGCCATAGACGTGATTCGCATTTCTGGTGCGCCGCAGGTGTGCGCCAAAGAAGGCGTGGTAGACGTCTGGCTTGACAATGGTCCTGCTGCGGACATTGAGAACATCCATGTGCGCGTTGTAGGCACCCAAGGTGTTGCAACAGCAGAAGATATTTTAGAAGCGCCCTTGCTCAGGGGCGAAGCAGCACGAGCAACCATCGGCACTGGCCAGATTGGCGGTGTCAGGCAAGTGAAGCTCACGCCAAAAGTGCGCAGCGGTGCAGAGACCATGTTCTGTTCAGCACAAGCACTGCTTCTAGAAAACATTCAACCGTGTCAATAAAAGAGAAATAAAAAAAATTATTCTTCGTTTCTGCGCATTGTTGACAACAATACTACGCCAAGCACTGCAAGGATGCCAACAATCATGACTAAGTTGGTCCAGGTGCTGCTCACACCAGCGCTGACAGCTCTGCCTGTTACTGCTGCGCCTTGGAATGCCACGCCGCGAGCTTGAGCTTGTGGTGCTGCTTTAGTTACTGCAATGTTGCTGGTAACTCTCTGTGGTGGGCAGCCTCTTTTGGTGCAGTCTCGTGCTGTGTGCACTGCTTGGGCAACACTGCTTGCTCTGCTATTAGGTGCTCCGCCAACTGCAGCTCCGGTTGGTGTGCTGCTGCCGCAAGTCATGGTGAAGATTGCAGCTTCGGTGCTTTGGTCAACATGCACGTCCTGTGTTGTTATGTCAACAGTGCATCCTGCTGGTGGCGTGAACTGGCTGGTTACGTCCCAGTAATTGTCATCTGTGTCATATACAAATGGCACTTCACCAAGGTCAGTAGGCACTACTTCTGGGTCATAGACCATCAAAAGACTGCCGCCCAGGGCTCTGCCATTATTGCAGGTTGTTTTGCCTGTTTTGGTATTGTGCACAAACATTTTCTTTTTGGCATTTTCATCCAAGTCAATGAGGTTGTGCACAAGAGTTATTGGTTTGCATGACGTTCCTGATGATTCGTCAAACACAAATACGTCAGTATAGTCAGGCGCCAGCATCAAAGCATTTGGCTTGAACATGGTGACATCATGCCCATCTGCAATAAGCTGTGAGAAAGGCGCTGTTTCTGTTTCCCCAACTGCGCTGAGGGTTACAAAGCCATTTGCTACCAGGTCAAGGTTTACAGGTGCATGTTCTCGCATCACTGCGCCGCCACCAACATAGCTTTGTTGCACTGTTAGCGGGAATGCCTTGTCAGCACCTGATACTACAGTCATGCTGATGCCGTTAGTAAGTGGTGCAAACAAGAGATCATTGACTGGTGCATTTGGTCCGACTACTTTCAATCGGTTACCTGGTGTTATAACCAGGGTTATACTTGCGCCGTTCTTTTCAAACACTAGTGTTACATCATTGGCGCCAGTGTTTTCTATGAACATATTGTTTCCTGAGATAGTCACCAAGATGGTTGTCAGTGTTGATGTTGCGCTGGTGACTGTTGTTCCAGGGAAGGC
>JBFHWZ010000028.1:0-11372 GCA_041599235.1 Candidatus Woesearchaeota archaeon
ACATGGAGCCTTGATTTTTTGTACCGACTCATAACGGGCAATGAACTCTGGGGCTTTACTTCGTATATGTTCAAAAATGGAACATTTGATTTGCTGCATTTGTACTCATTACAGCACATCTTGTTTGTCCCTGCTGCCTTGTATGCGATGTACTTGCTTGGCGGTCCAGTAAAAAATGCCTGGAAAGGCAGTTTGCTGCAGGGCGCTATCATGTGGGGATTCTCGTTCAGCTTTCCTTTTGACTTTAACATCAATTGTGTATATCACAAATGCATTTTTGACCTGCCCAACTATCAGATTACCTGGCCACTGCTGATGATCTTGCACGTATTCCTTGTTTATGCAGTGGTACGAACTGTTTGGAAGCAGAAGACAGGAAAACGCACTAAGCTGAAACGACGTTAATGGGCTTTTTCTTCAAGAAGGCTTTGATATTCTCGATTGTTGTATCTATGATGCGCTCAAGCGCTTCCTGAGAGTTAAAGGCATTGTGCGGCGTGATGTACACATTGTCTTGCGCCAACAGTATGTGCTCGTCCAGAATCAGCCGCACATCGCATTCTTTTTTGTAGCGCTCAGTGAGCACTTGCTTTTCTTCCTGAATCATGCACTCTTCTTCAAGCACATCAAGGCCTGCTGCTTTAATGATACCTTTTTGCAGTCCTTCAAGCAAGGCTTTGGTATCAATGACTTTTCCGCGAGCTGTGTTGATAATAACAACGCCTTTTTTCACTTTGGTAAGGCTTTTTTTATTGAACAAATGCGTTGTTTCTTTTGTTAACGGAACGTGGAAGCTGATAATATCTGACTCTTTGAGCAGCTTGTCATAGGATACATAGGTAAAGCCGCATTGCTTTGCGCGTTGTGCATTAGGATACAAGTCATAGGCAATAACCTTCATGCCAAAGCCTTCTTTGGCTATGTGTGCGACATTTCTGCCAATCTTGCCAGTTCCCACAACGCCAAGGGTTTTGCCTTTGAGGTCAAAGCCACGTAAACCCTCCTGGCTGAACTTGCCGCGGCGCGTGCGCTCAACACTTTCAACAATCTTTTTTGAAACAGTAAGCATTAAGGCAACAGTGTGCTCAGCAACAGTATCAGAGCCATATTCAGGAACATTGCAGGCGGTGATTTTCTTTGCCTTGCAGGCCTTGAGGTCAATATGGTCAAAGCCAGTGCTCATGGTTGTGATAAGCTTTACCTTGGGCAACTGGTCCAGCAGTTTTTTGGTTATATCAGAATAAATAAAGGTTGCAATGGCCTCGCAGTTTTTTACTTTGCTGACTGTTTTGTCATCTAAGTGGCCCTCAAAGAACTTCAACGTATGTCCTTTGAGCTTTTTCTTCACATACTCTTTTTCCCATGGCTCGAGCTCAAACAAAGCTATGTTTGCCATATGCTTGCCTGAAAGAAGTTAGTATATAAACCTTATGCGGTTTTTTCTAGAAGTGCTGCAAGTTGTTCAGGTGTTTCAGCAAAGCGCGCTGAGCCATTTACCCCTTCAGCTTTGCGGCGATCTTTCTCGCTGAGGGCGCCGTACAGAATCGCACTTGCACCTCGGCGGCTGATGATAACATCAATAGGATCAGCTTCTGTGCTTGCAATGATAAAGCTGTACACGCGCTGCGCATAAGGGTTTTCTGCAAGCCTGTTGATGATTGCTTCTCGAAAGCGATGTGTGTATGCAGGTGTCCTGCTTGGTGTGCCAGGAACACAATCAACATGGATATTGCCTAATACTTTGCGAACAAGGTCTTCTGTTTCGCCATGTAATCCAATGAGCAGTACTGAGATATCTTCTGCTGGCAGTTCTGGCTTTGATGCAAGTCGTGGCTCGTAAGCGGTTTTAGGAACGCTTTGTGTTGCTTCAAATCCTGCTCTGCTTGATTGAATAGTTAGAATAGGATATACTGAGCTTAAGCGTAATTCTCTAGTTGTCGGTTTAGTCATCGTTCACTCACGTTTTCGGTCCGCTAGTAATAGCCAGCATTTGTATACTGGTTTCCTCCCTATTTAAACATTGTGCCATATTTCAGTTAATTTTATATAGTATGACTTATTTAAAGAATATTTGACACAAGCGCCTATACGAATTTGGGTATGCTGAGGACCTACTTACAATGAAAACGACTAATAAGCCCAATATTAATCAAACAGTGGCCAAATTGCTCTCTATGGATATGGCTATCCAGCGGGACATGAACAGAGGCATTATCAACACCCGCGCTTTGGCAAAGCACATCATCAAGCAGTACGGCCTCAGAGCTTCTTTAGATTCAGTCATATCAGCTATTCGCAGGTTTGAAAGCCTTGAGAAGCATGTTGAAGAAGAAAAAACCATGCTTAATATCTTCAAGGATGCAGTAGTCTCAACCAAAAACAACATGGCGTGCATCACGCTCGAGCTTATGCCGCGCGAATTCTTTCAAAAACTATGCATGACCCCTAATTCAAAAGTACCTCTTAAAGTTTCAACAGGCACCAGAAATATTAAAGTGCTGTTTGAAAATCCACACCTTAAAACTATAAAAGCCTTGTTTGATGCTGAAGATATACTGAGCATAGAAAAAAACCTGAGCGAGATCAGCGTCAAAGTCAGCGAACAGGCAGTCAAGACCAAAGGCGTCCTTGCCCGCATTGCAAATGAGCTGGCTGTAGCACACATTAATGTTGAAGAATTAGTGGTTATCCCGCCTGAGTTTTTGATTTATGTCAAGCAAAAAGACATTGTCAAAGCGCATGAGGCAATCATTACGCTGGCTAAAGCCCAATGACTTCAGAATAGTAACAAATATTTAAGAAACGTGAGGAGAAAAGAGGTGCATGGTACGCGTTGCTATCAATGGATTTGGCAGAATAGGCAGGCAAATCTTTCAAGCAGGCTACAAAGATAAAAACATAGAGTGGGTTGCAGTGAATGACCTCACTGACACCAAGACCCTTGCGCACCTGCTCAAACATGATTCTGTCTATGGGAAATTTCCAGGCACTATTGAAGCCACAGAAGACAGCATCATTGTTGATGGCAAAGAAATAAAGGTCTTTGCAGAAAAAGACCCGTCCAAACTGCCCTGGAAAAAACTCAAGATTGATGTTGTTGCAGAATGCACTGGCTTTTTCAGAAAACGGGACGGCGCTCAACTGCACCGTAAAGCAGGCGCTACAAAAGTGCTTATCAGCGCTCCAGCAAAAGACCCTGACATCACGTTAGTAAAGGGCGTTAATGAGCATGAATATGATGCAAAAAAGCATCATATTGTGAGCAATGCATCCTGCACCACTAACTGCCTTGCGCCGTTAGTTAAAGTGCTGCATGATAACTTTATTGTGAAAAAAGGGTTTATGCTCACCGTACATGCCTACACTGCTGACCAGCGCCTTGTTGATGCACCGCACAAAGACCTGCGCCGAGCAAGAAGCGCAGCAGTTAACATTGTGCCAACAACCACAGGAGCAGCAATCGCAGTTACTGAAGTTATTCCAAGCTTGAAAGGCCTGCTCAATGGCATGGCAATCCGTGTTCCTGTACCCTGCGGATCAATTGTAACCTTCACTGCAGAAGTTGAAAAAAAGACTGATTTTGAACAAGTGAACTGGCTGTTTGGCGAAGTAGCTAAACACCACCTTAAAGGCATTCTCGAATATAGCGAAGAACCGTTGGTCAGCCATGATATCCTGCGCAATGACCATTCCTGTATTTTTGATTCACTGAGCACAACAGTGTTGGATAACAATTTAGTCACCGTATCAGGCTGGTATGACAATGAATGGGGATACAGCTGCAGAATGGTAGACATGCTCAAGCATATTGCACCATGATAACCGTTGCTTACACGTGTCCAAAATGTGGCCACCGCCACCACAAACCCGGCAAATGCGATAAGTGTCAGACAAAGCTTGAGAAAGTCTGCGCACATTGCGAGCACCCGCCAGCAGAGTGCATCTGCAACTAAAGGTTTTTAAACTTCTTCGCTGTTATTCATAAAAAATGAGGTTGCTGAAAGAGTTTGATTTCAAATACAAAGTAGTTCTGGTCAGAGTTGATTTCAATGTGCCCTTTGACAAAAAAGGGCGCATTGCTGATGACTCAAGAATTAGAGCAGCAGTGCCCACTATCAACTATCTAGTATCGAAAAAAGCAATAGTCCTGCTGGCGACCCATATTGGCAGGCCAAACGGAAAGGTTGTAGGAGCATTGCGCACTGACACTGTTGCCAAGCAACTGGAAAAGCTCCTGAGAAAAAAAGTGATGAAGGTTGATGACTGCATTGGCGCAGATGTTATGGATGCCGTTAATGAGCTCATCCCTGGCGAAGTGCTTATGCTTGAGAATGTGCGATTCCATGAAGGCGAGAAAGCAAATGATGCGTATTTTGCTCAAGCCCTGGCAGAGCTTGCTGATATCTATGTGAATGACGCCTTTGGCGCATCACATCGTTCACATGCCTCAGTTGCTGGCGTAACGCAGTACCTACCAAGCTGCGCAGGCTTGCTGCTTGAAAAAGAAATCAACATGCTTGCAAAGGCAGTTACGCCCAAAAAACCAGCTATGGCAGTGCTTGGCGGAGCAAAACTCAGCACTAAAGTATCGCTTATTGCAACACTCTTGAAAAAATACGATTACGTCCTGCTTGGAAGCGCCATGGCCACTGCATTTTACAAGGCACAAGGCCATGAAGTTGGCAAAAGCCTTATTGAAAAAGCATTTGTCAGCAAAGCAAAGACCTTGCTGAAAAACAAAAAAATCATGCTGCCTGAAGACGTGGTGCTCAGCAATGGCAAAACAGTAGCACCGGACAAGGTGCCCAAGAGTCAGGCAATACTTGATATCGGCCCTAAGACCATTAAAACATATGCAGCCCTGCTCAAAAAAGCTAAAACAGTTGTCTGGAACGGGCCACTTGGTTATTTTGAGAATAAAAAGTTCGCAAAAGGCACCTATGGCATAGCAAAAGCACTTGCAAAATCTAAAGGCATTACTGTTGCAGGCGGCGGTGAAACAGTTGATGCCATCAACACCCTCAAGCTTGCTAAGAAATTCACGCATGTGAGCACTGGCGGCGGAGCAAGCCTTGCGTTCTTGGAAAAAGGCACCCTGCCTGCGCTTACAGCATTGGATGCAAATCAGAAAAAGTTCATATGATGCTGATGCCTGCCACTTTTTCTAATCTCTGCAGCTCTTTTTTAGGGTCAACGCCGTCTGTTTTTTCAAGCTCTTTCTGAAGCTTCTTGACACGCGCCTGTTTCTGAATCACTTCACCGGTGTTTTCAATAATCTTGTCTTTTTTTATCTTGATCAGGGTGGTCACATCAAGCCCGTCTATGTCAGCAGCAATTATTTTTTGTTCTTTGGTTATTCTGCCGTATTCAGTCAGAAAAGTGCCAAGATACTCTTTGTTTATTTCGCTGAGCTCGTCCAAGGTCTTGCTCTTTTTTTTGTCTTTCAAGTCAAGCACGTTCCGCTCAATTGCTTTTTTCATATCGTACAACACGTTCAAGATTGCTAAATGCAGATCTTGTGTTGTAGCCTTCACTGGATCAGTAAGGTAGGCATCGCAGAGGTTCTTGTTGTGTACTGCTATGTGTGAATATTTGCGCAGGGCAGTCTCAACAATTGAGAATTTTTGGTGCAGCTGTTGCTCAAGCACTTTCTTTTGCTCTGCTAAAGATGCTTGCTGCGCCTGCAAGTCAGTGAGTGCTTTTGCTTTCTGAAGCAAAGCCACTTCTTCTTTCAGTTTCTTGCTCACTGCTTCGAGTGTTTGTATGGCTTCTTCAGTATTGACCAGTTCTTTGGTATGGATTGCCCTTTTTTCCTGCGTTTCACGCGCTGCGTGCAGCGCCGTGCGAATGGCAATGAGCTCAAAATAAATGCTTCTGCTTAGGATATCTGCGAATTTTGCAATTGCAGACTCGATAAGGCTCAGGGCTTGATTGGTTTCACGTGTTTCATTAGCAAGAAATTCATTCAGAATCTGCTGGGGGCGCTTAATGCCTTCCAAAAGCTCCTGCAAGGCCTCCTGTGTTTTGAGTTTGAACTGCTCAAACTGCTCAAGATCCTCTGCCAAGAAGAGTGATTGAAGAAACTGCGTAACGCGCCTGCTGAATTCTTCCTTGTTGCCTTTCATGAAATGCTTGGCACGCTCAGGAATCTCAGGGTTCAGCAAGCTGCCCTGCTCAAGCGCTTCCAGTTTTGCTTTTGTTGCAGCAATGCCTGAGGTTATGTGCTGGTTTGTTTTGGTAAGCTCGTGGGTGAGCTCATCTTTGAGGGTGCTGATTTTCTTGTCCAGCCAGGTGTCTAGCTCTTGTTCCTTGATTTGCTCCCGTTCTTTGCCAAATAGGTTCTTTAATATGCCCAGCATATACTGGTGGAAGGAAAGATTTTATATATACTTTTCTAGTCTGGCGTACTGTGGCAAAGAAGATCTCAAAGCAAAAAGCAAAGCGGCTTGCCCAGACTGAGATACGCAGGCACTTTGCAGCAGCTCAGCAGGTATTTAAGAATCAGCCGCTGCTTGCGCATAAGCATATAGCAAAAGCGCGGCGGCTTGCGATGAAACACAAAATCGCTCTTCCGCGAGAGCTCAAGCGCCGCTTTTGCAAGCATTGCTACCGGTATTTAGTGCCTGGCACAAACTGCCGCGTGCGTACCCAAAAGGCGCGGGTTATCTATTATTGCCTGAACTGCAAAAAATTTATGCGCTTTGTGATTCGTAAGAAAGTTTAAATACTGCTTCTGTTAGTCTATTTAACATGGCTCAGAAACCGCATGTTATCTTCATGTACTCAACAGAACATCTGCCTAAAAAAGACAAAGTCAGATTCTACTATGCGCTTAAAGGCAGAGATGGAAAAACCGGCTTGGTTAAAGCAGCGCACATAGAGCAGCTGGGCAGAACAGTGCTCTTTGTGAAAGAAAAATATGCCCAAGAAGTGGACGCCTTTCTGAAGTTCTGGAAGTGCAAGTACCGAACAAAAGAGGTGCTTGCATGAAACCAGAAAAGCTTGTGCTCCTGATCTTGACAGCAGGATTTGTTCTTGGCAGCATCACCTTTATCCAGCAGACAACCTTGACTGGAGCAGCAATAGTGGAAAATAATACCGCACCAATCTGGCAGGGCCCTGATACGATGTATGTTAATAATGGCCTGACTATTGACCTTACCAGGGCATTTTATGATGCAGATGGCGATGTTCTGGTGTATGAAGTAAGTGCTGGAGAAGGATTGCATGTAGAGCTGCGCGAAGGAAGCTTGATTATTCAGCCAAAACAGCAAGGAGAGCATTTGCTTTCACTTTTTGCCTCTGATGGCACGCATATAACAAGAAAACTGCTTATACTTCGCTAATTATTTTGCGTGCTGGCGCTGCAATAAGAGCATATAGATAAATAATGAAATGATTGCCAACTCAAAAAAGCCATTGATGTGCCGTGGAATGTCAATCAATTGCGCTTGCCGCAGGATAGTCAAAGCTTCTTCGACAACAAAAATCATCAGTGCCCAGAACAAAAGCTTCCATGGAGTCAAGTATACTTTCTTGTTCTTGAGCGGTGTGGTGAACATAACATAAAATAAGTACAGGGCTATGATCACAAAACCCAGATTATACCACGGCGCAATCATGCCCAGCGCTACAGTAAACTCGCTCATTCAGTCCACCCCTTGTTGATCTGGATCTGGGCAACAAGCGCTGCGATGAGGAATACGAGAATAAAACTAGGAATAACGTGCGTCAGGTGCGGTGTTGAGTAGATGCCAAAGGTCTTCAGGCTGCCAAAAATTTCTTCTAGCGTGAATAAGACCAAGGCAAACAGCAAGAACCGCCAGGCCCTGAACAGCTTTTGCTGGTGTGCTTTGCCAATCATGCCAATGGCTATAAATCCAGCAATAATTGACAAGAAGGCTGTTGCCAGCTGGGCAATACCATAAATCCATTCATAACCAGTAAGCACGTTTCACCTCTTTAATCAAATCAGCAGTTTCTGCATATTTAAAGCTTTCGCTCGAGTGCTGCTAGCCCACGAGTGCGCTTGCCAGCAGTGATACAACAATAAAGGCAAGCATGCAGCTTAGCAGCTCTTCTTTTTGCTTAACATAACTGCCTGTGGGAAAGCCATACAAAAAAACCAGCGCTGCAATAGGCAAGTACTGGTCTGTTGTCAAGGCCACTGCATGCAGTGCGCCAAGATAGCTATACACAAGCCAGTTGCGCAGCTTTTTGAAATAATACAGGAACAAAAATGCTGCTAGAACGCCTGCAACAACCATGGCTCTGTTGAAACGCAGGACCCACAGCACGAAAAAGGTGGCTGAAAGGAACAATGCCATTTGCAATGGCAGCAAGTAGCGCTTGCCGTCTTTAAGCTCAGGCTTTGCTATTTTTCCCAAACAATATCCGCTGACAATACCCAGGCTTGTAATAATGGTGCTTATTATGGCTGCCATTCGCTATGCCCCCACTGAATGATCAAATCAACACCTAAGGTATCTAATGATAACGGAACATCACAGGCGCCATAACAGCTGCCCAGCCAAACCATGACAGTAGCATCAGTCATTTTCTCAAGTTCTTGGGTTATCTTCTGTGCTTCTGGCTTAAGACCGTCTGGCAACTGGATACATACCAGCGTAGCCTTGACTTCCTTGATCTTCTCTGCAGCCTTCTCAAGCTCTAAATCATATTCCATACGAAGAAGATGGGTAGAAACCTTTTTAAATTTACTCGTAAGAAGCAAGCCTGCGGGCCTGTAGCTTAGTGGTTAGAGCGCGTGGCTGTTAACCACGAGGTCACCGGTTCAAATCCGGTCAGGCCCGTTTCTATCTTTACGCAGCGTAGACATGCCTGAATGCGTCTTTGAACTGCTCAGTGACTTTTTTGTCTATATGCGCTATGAGTTTATCTAAGCCGACCATGATGCCTTCTTTTGTTGTAGCGCCATGGCTTTTGAATACTGGTGCTTTAAGGCCAATAAATGGCACTCCGCCATAATTATTAGGATCTCCTTTTTGTTTTGCGCGTGCGCCTGCATATGCTTTTATGTACGCACCAGCTATTCTTCCTAACAGACCGCCCGACTGTACCTCATGTTTGAGGAAATCATTGCCCAGTGCAGCACCAACAGGAAGCGTCTTAAGAACAAGATTGCCCCTATCACCAGCAGCAACAACTACATCAACGCGCCGTGTTTCATCTTTTCCTTTTTCCACATCGTAGGCGCAAACATGAGGCTCTACATTGCCTATGAAGTTTATGCGCGGATCATTTGCCAGCGTGTTATAGGCAGCCCGGTCAAGACTATTGCCCTTGCTTGCCTCCTCGCCTATGTTGAGCAATCCCACTGTAGGATTTTCCCTGCCTCCGACATCGCACGCGTAGATTGCTCCGAGGCGAGCATAGAGCGCATATTGTTCGGGTGTGGTCAGCCGGGGAATGCCCCCTGCATCAAGCAAATACCAAGTAGATATATCTGAGCGTGCATAAGGTGATTTTGGAATCTCTGCAAGAAGCGGCGAGCTTTTTGCATCTGGAAATACGCGGGCAAATTCATCAATAAAACCAATCCTCATAATAGCAGGACCAACCCTGCCTGTGTTTCCAATGGTGTAAAATCCTGTGATGATCCTGTCATTCACATTGCTGACTAGCCTTTTGAGGCCGCTTGCGCGCACAAAGATGTTATCATGATCTTCACCTTGGCGAAGATCTGCTAATATCTTTTTTTCATCACCGTACAGAACAAAAGCACGAGACAGGTGTTTTTTTGCTGCTTCCTGCGTAGCTCTGACTATGCGCACGCGCGCAGGAAGGTCTCCTTCAGGCGTGCCGCCATTTGCGTCAATACCTATTCTGTGCTCCACCACGAAATCTTCAAGTTTTCGCATTGTACGTAATGGCCCCGCCGTGATTTGAACACGGGACCTCACGATTATCAGTCGTGCGCTCCACCAGGCTAAGCTACGGGGCCGTAGAGTAAAAGAAGCCCTAGTAGTTTTATAAAGGTTATGGTACAGGCAAAGGCTTAAAAAAGGCACGCGCTATGAACAAACCATGGGGGACGTGATTGAGCGCAAATATGTAGACGCAACCACCAACCTAGCTTTTGATACCCTCAAAAAGCAGAAGCAGGCTCTTATTTTTGTCAATACCAAGCGCAGTGCTGAAAAAGTAGCTGAAGAAATAGCCAAGAAAATCAAAGAAACAGAAGGGCAGTGGGATGCGCTTAAGGAACGAGCGCTTGGAGCATTAGGCAAGCCAACCCGGCAATGCGAACGGTTAGGCAGGTGCTTAGAAAAAGGCATTGCGTTTCATCATGCTGGCTTACATGCAAAACAAAAAGAGCTTATTGAGGACCATTTCCGTTCTGGCTCAGTCAGAATCATTGCCTGCACGCCAACCTTAGCTGCAGGATTGGACCTGCCCGCTTTCAGAACGATTATCCGTGACGTCAAGCGCTATGCTGGCAGAATGGGCATGACCTATATTCCGGTGCTTGAATTTTTGCAAATGGCAGGCCGCGCAGGCAGGCCCAAGTTTGATACCTTTGGAGAAGCCATCGTCATTGCAAATACCGATGCAGAAAAAGATGACTTGATAGAAAAATACCTGCAAGGAGAACCTGAAGATATTTATTCCAAACTTGCTGTTGAGCCTGTGCTCAGGACGTACGTGCTTTCTTTGATTGCGTCGCAGATTGTGCAAGAAGAAAAAGATATCATGGCATTTTTTGGCAAGACTTTTTGGGCATACCAGTTTGAAGACATGGAAAAACTTGAGAAAACCATCCACAAAATGCTCAAACTCTTGCTCAAATGGGGGTTTTTGCAGCAAGTCAACACCAAATACCGCGCTACCTACTTAGGAAAGCGCGTTACTGAGCTGTACATTGATCCTTTGACAGCACATACGTTCCTGAAAGGCCTTGAGCGCAGCAAAGATATGAAACTGCGCGAGATAAGCTTTCTTCATTTAGTCAGCAATGCCTTGGAAATGCGGCCACAGCTGCGCGTTAAAATGAAAGAGTTTGACATCATACAGGAGCAGGTTGCCCAATGGCAGCCTTACTTGCTGGACGTGGAGCCAAGCATGTTTGATCCCGAGTATGAAGACTACCTCAATGGCTTTAAGACAGCGCTGATGCTCAGCGACTGGATTGATGAAAAAGATGAAGAATACCTGCTTGAACAGTATACGGTCAGGCCCGGAGAATCGCGCGCAAAAATAAAAACAGCGGACTGGCTCTTGTTTGCCGTAAGCGAGCTGGCGCGCATACAACAACTGCAGCCTCTGCTGAAAGAAATCGCCAAAGTGCGCACGCGCTTGAAATATGGCGTCAAAGAAGAACTGCTGCCCTTGCTGCGGCTCGAAGGGGTTGG
>JBFHWZ010000029.1:0-10924 GCA_041599235.1 Candidatus Woesearchaeota archaeon
GTCACAGATACGCTTGAACCAGAAAAAAATCTTGATCATGTTGAAAAAGTTATTGGAGAAGTCATGGCAACCATGCAGAGCATTGAGCGCACAAGCCCGCGCGTGTTTAATGCTATAATTGGCGCGCATTTGAAAAAGCAGTTTCCTGCTGAGCGCGGCATTCTCAAGTCAGCGTATGAAAAAGGGGTGCCAGTCTACGTTCCTGCATGGATTGATTCGGAGTTGGGCAATGATGTGTATTTGCACAATAAGAAACGGGAGCTTCAAGGCCTGCCGCGCATGGTTATGGATATGGAATTAGACAATGGTGATTTGCTTGAGCGCGTCATTGCTTCAGAGCGAACTGGCATTTTCTCTATTGGCGGCGGTGTTCCAAGAAACTGGACCCAAAATGTATGTCCGCTCATAGAAATCCAAAACGAGCGATTGCCTGATGACCTGCCTATGCGCACCTTCCAGTATGGTGTGCGCATTGATCCTACGCCAATGCATTATGGCAACCTGTCTGGCTGCACGTACAATGAAGGAAAGTCATGGCGCAAGTTTGATGAGCAAGCCATGACTGCAGAAGTCAGGGCAGACGCAACGCTTGTCTGGCCCTTTATTGTCAAGTACGTTATGGAACGTCAAGAACGAAGAAAAGAACAGGTTGCTTAAAATACGCATTCTAATCCAGGGCAGCCGCCCGCATAGTCTTCTTCTGCTATAACATGCTCGTCTGCGTCTTTGCCTCTGTACAGAACTTGTTTTTCTTTGCTGCCATAGCGGTAGACCGTAATGCCTTTGCATTTGAGCTTCCAGGCAAGCAGATAGATTTTCTTAATATCATCAACAGTTGCATTGTTAGGCAGATTAACTGTTTTGCTGACCCCATTATCGCAGTATTTCTGGAACGCTGCTTGCATTTTCACATGCCAGTCTGGGTTAATGTCAAAGCTGGTAACAAAGATCTTTCGCAAGTCTCGAGGAACTTCTTTTATTTTTTGCACACTGCCTTCTTTTGCGATTTTCAGCATAAGTTGTTTTGAATAAATGCCTTTATCTTTTGCTGCTTTGGTGAAGACAGGGCTGACCTCTAGTAATTTAGTGCCATCAAGCACTTCGCGGACAAAGCTGATGGCAAAAAAGGGCTCAATGCCTGAGCTTGCGCCAGCTATCAGGCTAATAGAGCCTGTTGGCGCAATGGTCGTAACTGTTGCATTTCGCAATGCCTTGAGTTTTCCTTTGTAGATGCTTTTTTCAAAGTTCGGGAATGAGCCGCGCTCTTGGCCAAGCTCAATGCTTTTCTTTCTTCCTTCATCCTGGATGAATTTCATCACTTTCTCTGCTGTTTTAACTGCTTGGTCTGAGTTATACGGTACGCCAATCTGTGCCAGCAGTTCTGCAAAGCCCATCACCCCTAGACCAATTTTCCTATTCGCCAACGTCATCTCCCGCACTTCGTCAATCGGGTACTTGTTAGCATCAATAACATTATCCAGCATGTTCACTGCAGTTCTTATGGTTTTTTTCAAGCGCGTCCAGTCTATTTTTTTCTTAGCAACCATCTTAGCCAAGTTAATGCTGCCCAGATTGCAGCTTTCATAGGGCAGCAAGGGCTGTTCACCGCAGGGATTAGTGCTTTCAATCAGGCCAACAGCCGGCGTTGGTTGTGTTCGATTAATCTCATCAAAGAAAAGCATGCCAGGATCGCCGGTTGTCCAGGCATTTTTGCAGATAAGCTCAAAAATGATTTTCGCGCTGACGCGCTTTACTTTTTTCTTGGTGCTTGGATTGATCAGCCACCATTCTGCATTTTTTTGCACAGCTTCCATGAACGCGTCAGGTGTGCCAACACTGATATTGAAGTTTTTCAAAATGTCCTGTTCTGCTTTGCAGCGGATAAAATCAACAATATCAGGATGATCTGCATTTAAGATGCCCATGTTGGCCCCTCTGCGCTTGCCGCCTTGTTTTATTACATCAGTTGTTTTATCATAGATGGTCATAAAACTGACTGGCCCTGATGCCACTCCTTTTGTTGAGCGCACAACAGCGCCTTGGGGTCGCAGTTTGGTAAAGCTGAATCCTGTGCCGCCGCCTGACTGCTGGATAAGTGCCATGTTTTCAACAGTGTGGAAAATGCTTTTCAGGTTGTCTTCAACAGGCAGCACAAAGCAGGCAGATAATTGTCCCAGGTCAGTTCCAGCGTTCATCAGTGTTGGCGTATTGGGCAAGAAGTCAAGGTTCGCAAGCACTTTGTAGAATTCTTCTTCTTTTTTTGTTGTGCTTTTGCCGTATTGGCGTTCAACTGCTGCAAGTGTTTTTGCCACTCTTCTGAACAAGCGTGCTGGCGTTTCAACAATATTGCCTTGCTCATTTTTCAGCAAATACCGTTTTGCAAGCACTACAATGGCATTGGTGCTTAAGCCCAGGTCATCGCGCACGCCCATGATTGTTCTGAAGCCAAGTGCTTCCTTGTGTTTTTTCTTGTAGGCTTCAAATGCGTCAATGGCTTTTTGCAGTTTGTTTTTCTTGAGCACTTCAAACAGCACATCTTCAATATCAGTAACAGTGGGAATAACAGTTTTAGTAAAACTTTTTTCAAGAATCTGTATTGTCTGCTGAACATACTTTTTTGCTGCTTTGCCGTTCTTCTGGCCAGCATCTAACAGTGCTCGTTCAAGTGCTTGTGCAAGTTTTTCTGGCCGAAAGTCAGCAAGAGATCCGTCTTTCTTGCGGATTTTAGTTAGTTTAACCACATATATGCCCCAACCTCTTTTTTTAGCATGATACCTATGGTTTATTTAAAGTTTATGAGAAAAATAATTATTTACAATAATAAAAATAATATGCTGCGAAATATAGATTGGAGAATATTTTTCAGTATTAAAAGCCACGTTTCTCTTTTATGCGCTCTTGAGCTATCTCAAGCGCAGCATCGCGCGGCTTACAGCCTTTTTCCTTAGCGCGCTCTAAAACCAGCGTTGTGTTTGTTGTAATCTTATCTTTAACCATTTTCCACATATCTTGCGCTGTGCCGCCAATAAACTCCACATAGCTGCTGATAACGCCTCCTGCGTTAGCTACAAAGTCAGGAACAACCAGCACGCCTTTTTTATGAAATGCTTCTTCAACATCTTTTTTCATTGCTATGTTCGAGCCACATACTATATATTGTGCTTTTACTTTTTCCATGTTTTCCATAGTAAGTAGATCAGGGATAGCTGCAGGAATCAGCAAATCACACGCAATCTCAATGATGTTCTCATTAGGCAGCTTCTCCCCGCCTTCATAGTTGGTAACTGTACGCGTCTCTTGTTTTACTTTCATGAGTTCATCATAATCAAAACCATCTTTTTTGTACACTGTGCCTTTGCTATCACTTACTGCAACACAGGTTGCTCCTGCTTCAGTGAGAAATTTCACAGTGAACGTACCTACATTGCCAAACCCTTCTACTGCAAACGTTATGTCTTGTGGTTTTTTCCCCAGAAACTCTGTTGCTACAAGCGCTGCTTGGACAACACCATAGCCTGTGCTGCCCAGCTCATGCGGCAAACCACCCATGTCTGCTGGCTTGCCCGTACAGGCTTTCTTATTGCCAATAGTGTCTGCAAAAATGCGCATTTCTTCTTCTGCCATGGCAATATCAGGTGCCGCAACATACTCTGCAGGCGCTAAGCTCCGTAAGCTGTGCGCAAAAGCCGCGACAATATCTTTTTTCTTGTCCCCAAGCTTTTTAGCATCAGCAATAATGCCTGACTTGCCGCCGCCAAAAGGCAATCCTGCAAGGCTGCACTTCCAAGTCATAGCGCGGGCCAGTCTGAACACCTCTTCTTTGTCCAGTGTTGGCGTCATGCGAATGCCGCCTTTGCCTGGCCCCAGAACAGTGCTGTCAATAACTGTAAAGCCGTGCATGCCTGTTTTAGGATCATACACTTCAACTATTTTCTCTGGTCCCCAGTCATCATGCATTGGCATCTTAGTGTTCGAAGAATTCCTCTAAATCAATTATTTTTTTCCTGCCTGGATACCCTGTATCAAGTTCATGCCAGTGCTCCACTTTCTTTTCCCCAAGCTTCCAGCACAACAACACATCCCGCCCTTCAAACTCATACGGGAAATCAATCAGGCCATCATCAAGGTCCTTGACCAGCACACCGAAATTGTTCAATTGGTGTATGCCTTTGAAGAACTGATGGCACATGCGGTGATATTCTGCATTCAGCTTTACTTCTTCCTGGAAATAAAATTGAAATGCTCCGTCGTCAGTTAATTCAATCAATTCAGGAAAAATACTCTTGCTTGCGTGCACAGTCGCAATGCGCTGCTTGAGCCGAGAGAGTTTGCGCAAGAGCCGTGACAATTCAGGAATGAGCGTCTCTGCCTCTTCTATGGTGAAATACCTTTTTTGTTCCATGAACAAACTAGTATGGAACGAGTCTCTTTTTATGCTTTTCTATTATTAAGAATAGATGATCGTTACGTCCAATCAATCGTAACGCCTTTGCCGCCGCTCAAGTATTGATAGCATGACAGTGCTGCTTTAGCGCCTTCTCCTGCGCTAATCACTGTCTGTTTGTAAGGGACGGTCGTGATATCGCCTGCTGCAAAGATGCCATCACAAGAGGTTTTGCAGTTTGCATCAATGACTATTTCGTTTTGCTTAGTCACTTCAACAAGATCTTTAACTGACGCAGTATCAGCAACATAGCCAATTTCCTTGAACACGCCGTCAACAGCAAGGTCTTTTTGCTCGCCGCTGGCAACATCCTCCACCTTCAAGGCAGTTACGAATTTTTCACCAACAACCGCAATAGGCTTATGGTTCAATACCAGCTCAATGTTAGCATGTGCCTTTAGTTTTTTGACTGTTATCTCATCTGCTCTGAACTGGTCTCTGCGATGGACCAGAAATACTTTCTTGGCAATGCCTGCTAATTCAAGCGCTGCCTCAACAGCGCTGTTGCCGCCGCCTATCACTGCAGTTATCTTGTTTTTGAATAATGGCGCGTCACACGTCGTGCACGTGCTCAAGCCTTTGCCTAAAAAATCATTTTCTCCAGGAATGCCTAATTCTCGAGGAACTTTTCCAAAGCCCAGAATAACTGCTCTGGCTAAAAATTCCTGCTTGTCTGCAGTGGTAAGCTTGAATTTCTTGTCAGCTTTTTCAACACTCACCACTTTGCCCATAATCAGCTCAGCCCCAAAATGTTGTGCTTGTTCCCTGAATTTGTCCATCAGTTGTGGTCCTGGCTGGGCATCGACACCAGGATAGTTCTCAATATGATTGGTCATGTTGGTCTGGCCGCCAACATCAACGCTGATCATCACTGTTTTCAGCTGTTTTCTGCACGTGTACATTGCAGCAGTCATGCCTGCAGCGCCTGCGCCAATGATAACCACATCATATTCTTTCATATGAGCTTTTCACCAGTTTCAAGATCAATAATGTGAATAACATTAACCGGACAGCTTTCTGCTGATGCCATCATCTTTTCAAGTTCTTCGTCATCGAACTCAACTTCCTGCACCAGATTGTCTTCTTTTGGCTCACCACCTTTAAGGTCTGCTTTGCCATCTTCAACTATTTCCCAGCGTTCAGGAAATACTGCAGCACAGGCAGCTGCACCAATGCATCCTTCGCGGTCATAGATAACTTTATAGCGTTTTTTTGGTTTTTTATCAGTCATTTTTCTCTGAAAACTGAAGCTCAGGGTGCTTTATAAGCCTTTTGTAGAACAAGCTCACTGTCTTGCGTGTAGGGCGAACCATAGGCAAGTGCGATTTCTGCTTTGAACAATTCCCTGCCTAAATAAGAAGCATGGTCATATCTGCTCAGCAGTTTGTTTTTCAATACCTCTTGTATGATTGCCCTGCTGTTTGCGCCCTCAATAGTCAGCTCTACAACATTTTTTTCTCTGCAAAAGCCAAGCACTATTTTTTTGTTTTCACGATCAAGTTTAATCAGGAAATAGCCAAGCGGGTCTTCTACCCAGTTCGGCTGGTATTCTGCTTTGATTTCTTTAATGTGTTGAGCAACAGCAATAGGCTTCAGTTTTAGTATGGCAGGATGCATTATTTCTGCAATTTTTTCTGCACCAGCAACGAGGCGCGGTCCTGGCCTGTTAAGCAGCGAATCATCAAGCACAAACACTTTATCATTTTTTACTGCGCTGAGCTCCTGCCAGCCTGGGCGTTCAGTTATCAAGCGCTTGTCAACAGCATCCTTAAAGCCGCACAAGCTGATAATAATTATTTCAGGATCAAATGCTTTAATCTCTTGCAGTCCGACTGCTCTGCTGCGTTCGCCTTTTCGCAAAAGTGCTTGTCCGCATGCAAGGTCTATAAGGTCGGGTACCCAATTGCCTGCTGCAGTAGGCGGCCTGTTCCATTCCTCAACATACACACGCGGTGCATAGGTCAGGTGCTCAAGCTTTTTTTGCAATGCTGCAAGCTGTTTTTTCATGTCTGCGACAATCTGCGCTGCCTGATCATGCGCGCCGACTGCATTGCCGATCTTAAGTATGCTGTCATACACCCCGTCAAGCGTTGTGGGGTCAACATGCAGAACCTCATAGCCCAGCGAAGTGTACTTAGCTGCAATTTTTTCCTGCACGCAGGTTGATGTGATAAGAAGGTCTGGTTGGTGTTCTGCAACAGCAGTGTCCATGATATCTACCCAGCCGCCAACTGCTGGCTTATGTGCTGCTTGTTCAGGATAATCACAGTAGCGAGTTACCGCAAGAAGCCTGTCTGCAACGCCTAACTGGTACAGTATTTCCGTGTTAGACGGCGCTAAGCTTACAATGCGCTGCGGTGTTTTAAGTGTTTCACTTTTCATGCTTTTCTCTGCAATGCCTCAAATCGTCTGTTAACTTCATTCCAGTTGATGTTGTCAAAAAATGCGTTTAGGTACTCTGCTTTCTTAGTGCCATAGTCAATCATGAAGGCATGTTCCCAGCAGTCAAGTGCCAAGACCAGATCCTGATGCACGGGCAGGCCAATGTGGTGCTCATACATGATGAACGTATGCAGCTTGTTAGTTGGCCTGTTCCAGGTAAGCACCACCCAGCCAGGTGTTGATGCTGCGCTGCTTTTCATGTCTTGCTCAAAGGTTTCCATGCTGCCAAAAGCAGCAGTGATTGCTTTTTTCAGCTCAGGACTTATCTCACCAGCGTCTTTTTCACCAGCAAGATTCTCAAAATATGCTTCATGTAAAAACGTGCCGTTAAAGGCAACTGCTTCTCTGCGTTTGAGCTCGCTAAACTCGCCAAATGAGTAGTTGGTCGCGCTTTTGTCTTGTGTTGCAAGCTTTGCCTGGATTTCATTCCATTTTTTTACATAGCCTTCATACAAGCCAAAGTGCGCTGTGAGCTGTTTGTCGCTCAGGCCTTTGAGCTGGCCGAGCAGGCTGCTAAAATCTTTTGCTTTATGTTCCATACCTATCACCTAATATCACTTGATTATGCTTTGCCCAGTGTTTTTTTGCCAGGTTTCCATTCAACCGGGCAGAGTTGGCCTGTTTGCAGCGCAGTAAGCACACGCAGGGTCTCATCAACGCTGCGACCAACATCTAAATCATGAATGCACGCATAGCGCATAATGCCTTTGGGATCAATGATAAAGGTCCCTCTGGTTGCAATTCCTTGGTCTTCGATAAGGACGCCGTATTCATAACTGACTTTTTTGGTTATGTCGCTCAGCAAGGGATAATTCAGGTCGCCAAGTTCTTTCAGCCATGCTTTGTGCGAGTGCACACTGTCAACACTGACGCCAAGAACGCGCGCATTGAGCTTTTCAAACTCTTTATGCTTGGTGCTGAACTGCTTTATCTCTGTTGGACACACAAAGGTAAAATCAAGCGGATAAAAAAACAACACAACCCATTTTCCCTTATAGTCTGCCAGCCGTGTTTTCTTAAACTGTTGTTTGTACACCCCTTCCATAATAAAATCAGGTGCTTTTGTTCCAATCATAGTATCCCCCCACAACTACTATTAACAGCCGCAGCCGCCTTTTGCCTGCGGATTGTCTATTTTGAATCCTGATTCCTCAGGTGTTTCAACATAATCAATAACTGCGCCGCGCAATAATCCAACACTGTCGGGCGCAACAAAGACAGTAATGCCATTTATTTCCTCAAACACGTCATCAGCAGATTTTTCTTTTTCAAAATCCATGGAATATGCATTGCCAGAACAGCCTGCAGGCATGACACTGATGCGCACACCATAGCCTGCTTTGTTCTCAGACGCTGCGATCTCTTTGAGCTTGGCTGCTGCTTTGTCAGTGATTGTTGCCAGCGGCAGTTCTTCTGAGCCTTGGATTGCTTCATTGACTTTCTCAAGCATAGCATCTATTTGTTCATCAGTCCAGCCATGGCCTTTGCAGCCTGCTTCAACTGTTTCAATAGGAGAAACACCGCAGCCTACGCAGTGCAGGCCGTGTGCAGTCATAACTATGCCTGCTTGCGGATATTTGTTGACTACATCTGCGATAGTCATATCCTTTGTTACAAATTGTTTGAGTTCTTGCATACTTCCCCCGTGCTATACTAGAAGCTTACTATGCCTTATTAAAGGCCCACACAGTATTTAAATGTTTCTAAGAACCAGTTCTTAGAACTCTGCTGAACATATTTGTTCAGCATTGGTTTTGTTCAGCGTTTATCGAGAAGAAAGATTTAAAAGCGCTGTTTTCTTCACAAAACAGGGATGGTAACGCTTTCATTTGAAACACTGCGGTTTGAGGAGAAGAACGATCAGGTTAAAGTGATTTTCTTGCGGATGTTCACCTTCAACATCCCCAAAGACGAGCTTGATCGCATTGGCACATGGCATGTAGGCGATACCACTATCGAATTCTCCGACGCCAGTGAAAAAAAAGTAAACAACAAATTCAATCAACTGCTCTTTCATGGTTTTTCAAACCTCACCAACATTTTAAATGGTAAAAAAACAGTATACGTGCATCAGCAATCCGGCATTCCCATCATAGGCAATATCGCATTTGGCTTAATTGATCGTGGCACGAACATAATCGAGGTTAAGCCCATCACGGGCTGCAATATCAAATGCGTCTATTGTTCGGTTAATGAAGATGTGCGCCCAGTTGATTTTGTCGTCGAGAAAGACTATCTTGTTGCAGAGTTTAAACGATTGGTCAAACTGAAAGGCGGCGATCACATCGAAGCGCACATTGGAGGCCAGTCAGAGCCAACTTTGTATGCTGACCTGATTCCCTTAGTTGCAGATTTAGCAAAAATACCGCAAGTAAAAGTGATTAGTGTTGATACTAACGGCACCATGTTGACTAACGAACGCATTGATGCATTGGTTGCAGCAGGCATGAATCGTTTTAATTTCTCATTAAATGCAATGGATCCTGCTGTTGCAAAAAAGATCGCTAACGCAGGCTATGATTTACCGACGATATTAAAGACCATCAAATACATTGCTGCAAAAACAAATCTCATCATTGCACCAGTCTGGGTGCCTGGTTTTAATGATGGTGAAATGAGTAAAATCATCGAGTTCGTAAAGCAGCTAAAGCAGGAATTGCCTGACAGCAACATAACACTCGGCATTCAGAACTTCTTGGAATATAAATTTGGCAGAAATCCCGCAAAACAAAAGACCTGGGAGCAATTTTATGCTGAACTAAAAGAACTGGAGCAGCAGCACAGCGTGAAATTAATTGTGAGTGCAGATGATTACAAGATTTTGCCTGCTCCTGAGTTGCCAAAGCCCTTCAAAAAAGGCGATGTGGTCAAAGCACGCATTATCGGGCCAGGCAGGCTCACTGGCGAAAAGCTTGCAGTAGCACAGGAAAGAACCATCAGCCTCATGAACTGCGACAAGCCAAAAGGTGATGCACGAGTCAAGATAGTCAGGTCAAAGCATAACATTTTTGCAGGAGTCTGCTTATGAGCGCACGCCAGAGGCAGGTACTGAAAAAAAAGTTCGAGGTTGTTTGTTCATGAAGGTTCTGGTGGGCTGCCCAACTGCAGCTCCCATGAAAGCATCATTGATGCAGTATCTTAACGGCGTTACTAATCTGACCTTCAAGGATAAGGACGTGCTTATTGTTGATAATAGCGAAACAGATGAGTATGTTGAGCATATTCGCAGTTTTGGTTTTGATGTGCACAAGGACGTCTATGTTCCGGAATTAAAGGAGCGTATCGTCAATAGCAGAAATATTTTGCGCCAAAAAATGCTTGACGGAGACTATGATTATTTCTTAAGTCTTGAGCAGGATGTGATTCCTCCGCCTGATGTGATTGAACGCTTGGTAGCTCACAAAAAAGACATTGTGTCAGCAGTGTATTACTCAGTCTATTACCTCAATGGCGAACCGCAGATTCGTCCGCTTATCTGGAAAGCAGTCCCTGATGAACCCGATAAGATGCAGTTCATGAGTACTGAAGCGCGGCAGGGCATGCAGAACCCGCAAACACCGCAGCTGCACGCGATTAAGCGCTGCGGATTGGGCTGTATTCTTATCAGCAGAGCAGTTATGGAGAAAATTCAGTTCAGAAACCATCCAGAATACACTACATTTGATGATTTTATGTTCTGTGAAGATGCTGAGAAGGCAGGATTTGCCTTATTTGCAGATGTAAGCGTGCAGTGTCTGCATCTTAAAGAACAAAAAGATTTAGAAAAAAGAAAATAAAAATGTCGAGCTTTATACAGCTCGTACAGTTATGTCAGTCAAGCTGGTGCCAGACACTTCTGCTTCTGCGCTGTTCACGCTGCTGATTTGACCAGTAGCTACAGCTCGGGAAGCTTGTCGTGTGTTCTGAGCAGTTCGACCTGCAACCAACAATGCAACATTGCCATTTGTGTGCGTGTACAACTTCACAATAGCCTTGTTCTCAGGAACAGACTCCCAACATGGTTCAGGGTTGCCTTGTAGCTGAGCTGCTACTGGGTTA
>JBFHWZ010000030.1:0-10894 GCA_041599235.1 Candidatus Woesearchaeota archaeon
CTCGCATAGCATGCAGGCTGGGGAAACTGCCAGCATCTATTTTTTCAATAAATGTTTTGAATGCTCGTTTCTTAGGCCGTTGTTTGAAAAAAGCCATCCTAAAAAGAGTGGCAACTGCGTAGCCGAGTATCAATGCAGCTGCTAAGCGATTAAATACTTGACCGTAGCCTTGCACTAAAAAGACCAGCGTGACCACACCATAGACAACAAGACTGCCTAACGCACTGACTTCACTTACCAGATCCCGATATACATCTTTAAGCATTTTCTAGTTTGCTCTTAACAGCTTTGAGATGAGAAATAACTGCTTCTATGATTCTGACAGCATTGGCGCGGTCATTATCCCCAACCGGAGTCTTGTCTAATTCAACATGTGCTGTGGTGAACTGCACTTCTAAGCTCGCATAATCAAAATCAGGCACTTTTTTACGTGCGTCAGACAATGCATACAGCTTGCTGGCAACTTTTTTGATACGCTCAATAGTTTGCTTAGGCATTGCAGGATCTTTCCAAAGCGCAGGATTTTTGAGCTGCTGGATAATAGAAGCCATATCATTGATGACAGTGTTGAAATCATCTATAAGTGCCATGAGACGTCTACCAGTTCAGGCATATTTAAGGTTTGTGTAGAATTATATTGCTCCTGTTGTTGCTTTATAGCTATATTCGCCTGCATGCTTCCATTGGAATCCGCATTTTACTGTCAATACACAGTTTGGCTTATCTGGGCATGGACAGCTTGCTTCTCCATCACACGGCACGTCTCCGCATGGCGTATTTCTGCATACAGGCCGGGTGAAGTCAATGGTTATTTTAGGTTCTCCATAGCACGTACAGCTGCCAATGGTTGCTCGTGGCAGGCCAATGCGCGCTCCTGAAACACAGCGGTGTTGTTGTACTTGCTGGAATATGCTTGATGAGCTTGGTGGCTGTGTTGACATTCCTTGTTGCGCACACACATCTTCGCAGCTTTGGCTCACTGGCTCTGCTGTGCGTATAGCAACTTCATCGCGCGGTACGCTTACTAATCGGTCACGCTGCCCAACCGATACATAAGAATCTTCTTCGCAGTCAGGACAGCGTCGCTTTAAGCAAACAGTAAGTTCCTGCTCAAGCACAGCTACAGAGCGCTGAACCTTGACAAATTCTGCATGTATTTGGGCAACTGCCTTAAAGTGCTGCACTAGCTTTTGTTGTAATGTGATAACATTCTGGTAGTGGACAGGAATTTCTTCATCAGTTCCTGCAATGATTGCTTTTGCCCAGACATCTATTTTTAGTTCAAGTTCGCGGAAAACGCCAAAGAAGCGTTCGTATTCTATGAGGATATCAACAATAAGGGCATCAATTTGAGTTACTGCCGCTGCCAGGCTGCGCCTGTCTGACAAGCATATGCTTTGCACTGTTGCCTCTGAATCTCCTGGACAAGGCGGACAGAGCGTAATAGTAACGCAGCGTTCGTAGGAGGCATATAAATCTAGCATGCGTGCTTTAAGCTGTGTTACCTGTGCTTGTATGGATAATGATTCTTCTTTAAGAACTGCAATTTTATCAGTGATGGCTGTTTGTATCAAGCCTTTTTTTTCATAGTAATCATCGCCAATTTGCACTATCTCCCCTAACCTGATAAGATCTGCAAGTGTGTTGCCGTCTTCATCGGGCAGCAAGAGCTCTGCAACTTCTTCATCAGTGAGTTTTTTGGCAATTGGTGTCAAGAATACTTTCTTGTTAATCAAGAACTGCATTTGGCGAGAAATAATCTTTAGTTTTGCCAGCCGCTGCTTGATTTGTAAGGTAAGCGAATGAAACTCAACATTGACGCTCTGGCATTCTGTGGCGCTCATTGTTGGTTCAGAAGTCCTGCGTGCTCGTGTGCGTGTTGCGTCTCCAGTATTTGCAGATTGCATTAGTAGAATAAGTGCAACAAAAGCAACTACTGCTACAATACCTATGATTGCTGCTTGTCCTTTTTTCATCCTCTTTTAGGCTAAAATCACATTAACAGGTATATAAGTATTTTGCTGTTCAATACTTAGAAAGAATTTGAATTGCTCTGGCATAAGCGTCTTCAAGACTTTTAAGCGTGCGCTTGTCAGCTTTGCTCAAAGGCAATTTCAGCAAAATTTGCTCTACGTGCACTTCACCGCTTGGCCGTTCTTTTACGCCAAACGTTTTACGCAATTCTCCGAAAAGCTGATTGAATATTTCCTGATGTTCACGCATCAATTCTCTGTCAAAATACATATGAATAAAAAGCGTATAGCTGCTGCTGTACTGCGAATCAGACTGGTGCGGCAGAGTTATTCTCACGCGCGCGTTCGCAGGAAGCATTTCAAGCTGTATCGGGGTATATATTCCCATAGGCACACGCATTTTTTGCCCGCAAAGCTGAACAGTCACATATTCTATTTTTGCACTGCGTATTTTGCCCATTTTTTGGAAAACACCTCTTTAATGGATAATACAGGATAGCCCCGGGCGGATTTGAACCGCCGTCCTCACATCCAAAGTGTGAGATGATTGGCCGCTACACTACGGGGCTGTACAGTGACTTGCTGTTCAGAACTTTAAAAAGCTTACTGCCTACTTCCAGAGATGCAGTGCTTCTTCTTCCATGAAGTGCAGGTTGCCTGGAATGATCAGGCAGTGCATGCCAGGACCAAACTCTTGGTGGGAAAGCACTTCTGCTGAGGCGTACTTTATTTTTTGCTCTGGGCTGCCCAGCTGTGCACAGCCAACGCAGGTTGTGCTGGCACTGAACAGGTTTTCTTTTTTTTGCGCTTCAAGCTTGTGCAAGTACTCAATTGCTTCTTTGATGGTCATGTATTTGTTTTTATCTGGCCGCAAATCAAGTAAAAACAAGGTGTGTAAGCCCATTTTTTGGTTTTCTCTAAGCACCTCATAGGGTGTTTCCGATGCTACTTCAAATGGGATGCTGGTTGTTTTGCCGAACTTATACAATTGCAGACCAGTTGCGCCAACCGCAGTCAATACACTTGCATTGTGCGTGACTGTTGTTTTAATTCCTGCTTTTTTTGCTCGCAAAAATAAGTCAATATGGGTTGTTGCGCCAAAGGGATCACCAACAACTAAGAAGGCTATTTCTTTTGTTTTAGCTTCATCAACCAGCACATTTTGTTTTTCTACAAACTCTCTGTTAGCAAGCTCGACTTTTTTGCCGTACAACTTTTCAAGGCTCTCTAACGGGCAAGAAAGAACTGCAGTGTAGTGTTCCAAATACACTTTGTCTGCTTTTTTGATAAGCTCAAGCCCCGCAAGGCTGATGTCTTGCTCATTGCTTAATCCTAATCCTATGAAATGCAAACCCATAGAGCGTAGAAGTCAGGCAAGATTTATATGATTATCTCTTGCGGTAGAGCGGTCTGCGCGGTATTTTTTTCTCGATGATGCCCAGCCAGAGTATGAGTATTGCAAGAAAGGTCGTAAGCACTGCAATGGCATACTCACCCACACCAATCATAATGCCAATGGCTGCTGTCACCCATAAACTTGCTGCTGTGGTCAGGCCATGCACATGGTCTTTGATCTGGAAAATCACTCCGCCGCCAATAAAGCCAATGCCGACCACTATCTGTGCTGCGATGCGTGAGACATCAGTTGTTGGTCCTGCAAACATGAGCGACGCTAGGGTGAACAGGGTGCTGCCAAGGCAGACTAATGTTATGGTGCGTAAGCCTGCTGGGCTGCCACGCAGTTCGCGTTCAAAGCCAATGGTTGCCCCGAGTATGACACTCACGACAAGTTTGATGATTATTGTTGCGTCAAAGTACATGGTGAAAATAAAACCCCTCGACAAGCGAGGGGCCAAGTCTTTTTGCCTTCATTAGAAACGATTGGGGGTGGTATCAATGAAGGCAAAGAAAACACACCCGAACCCGGAGGGTTCGTCCACCAAAGACCTAAGGGGGTGAGCATCAGTTAATGAGCTGTATACCAAGCTCATCTGCAAAGTCTTGCTGTGCCTCTTCTTTTTGCGTGACCGCACCTTTGCCGACAATCCAGGGGCTGCTGACGCCAGTGATGATGGTCATCACCATCAGCTTGCCCTTCATGTCTTCTTGGACACGAGCTCCCCAGATGACATTAGCGTCTTCATCAAGGCTCTCTGTTACCAGTTCGCCAACGCCGCTGATTTCTTCAAGCGTCATGTCTGGGCCGCCAATCACTTGGATGAGCGCTCCAGTGGCTCCTTCGTAGTTTATGTCCAAGAGCGGATTTTCTAGTGCGCCTTTCACTGCTTCTTTGACCTTGCTGTTGGTGTCTGAGCTGCCCACGCCAATAGCTGCTACGCCGCCATTGGTCATGATTGCCCGAACATCTGCAAAGTCAAGGTTCACAAGGCTTGGCACTGCAATGGTTTCAACAATACCTTTGATCATGGTTGCAACCAGTTCGTTTGCAACTGCAAAGGCTTGCTGGATTGGCAGGTTGCCTGCGATCTGAACTAGGCGGTTATTATCAATAACAATGACTGTGTCAGAGTATCTTCTGAGCTGGTCAAGGCCAAATTCTGCTTTTTCTATGCGTGCGCGCTCAATGCTGAAAGGCATGGTTACTGTGCCAATCACAATTGAGCCCATGTCTTTTGCCAGGTTTGCGATAACTGGTGCTGATCCAGTTCCAGTGCCGCCTCCCATGCCTGCGCATACAAAGACCATGTCTGCGCCTTTGAGTGTGGTCTTAAGCTCACCCATGCTTTCTTGGGCTGCTTCTGCTCCTTTTTGCGGAAATCCGCCACAGCCAAGACCACGAGTAACTTCTTTGCCGATTATGAATTTCTTGTCTGCTTGGCTTATATCCAAATGTTGCTGGTCTGTATTGCAGGCTAAGATTTCAGCGCCTTTGATGCCGCGCTTGTATAGCCAGCTGACCATATTGTTTCCTGCTCCTCCTGACCCAATCACTTTTATGTTTGCTTGACCTACTACGAAGTCTTGCATTTCTGTACTGTTTTCTTTTGCGTTTTTTACAAGCACATCCATTTTTTTGCACTCCCCCTTTTTTGGTGTTTTTTTATTATCTATAACACAACATCGATATTGCTTTACAGCAATATTTATATTGTTGCGCTATTTTAGTTTCCCCAGAAGTCGTGCAATAAGTTTGCGCCAACAAATTTATTGAAAGAACATGACTTTAACTACATAACCCAAAATTACATACAACCAAATTACGATTATTGAACGCGAGTTCGCCAAAACTCGTTTTCAAACCCAAATTTTCTTTTTAAATTAAAGCTTGTATATAAATATTCTTAAGATTCAAAATACACATTCAAGTAGTCATTTCTTTTTAATGGCTTTTCTCAGCAACTCCTTGCCTTTAGTAGCTGCCTTTCTAATATGCTCAGAATAATAGCCCATGTAAGCAGCAAGATCCTTGATACGATTGCCCCAGCTCTCTATATAGGTCACATTCTCTACAGTGTACTTCTTAGGCTCTTCAGGATGCTCTCCAGCATAACCTAGAGGAATAACTGCCATAGGCTCAATGCCAGCGCCCATCTTCAGTGCTCTGCGCAATTGACTCACTTCAAATGCGCCAATCCAGCAGCTTGCCAAGCCCTGATCAGTTGCTGCCAAGAGGATGTTCTGGGTTGCTGCAGCGCAGTTCTGCAGAGCATACCTTGCCCTGCCTTTTTCACCATAAAAGCGCTCTACCTTATGCGGCTCACATCCGACCACAATAATAACAGGAGCATCACCAATCCAGTACTGCTCCATGCACGCTTCTGCTACTTTTTTTCGCACAGCCTCATCAGTCACAAGCACAAACTTCCATTCCTGCAAGTTACCTGCGCTCGGCGCTTTTCTGCCAGCATCAAGAATATTGCCTATTTTCTCAAACTCAACGGGCTTGTCCAAGAATTTCCGGACACTACGCCTTGCAGTAATGCACTCAAGTGTTTCCATACATACCTCTTTTGTAACAACTTTTTTATAATGCAGCTTTATAATTCTTTCTGTCAAGAACCGCAGTTCTTGAGATGCTCGGAAAAACCGAGCAGGGGGTTTTCAGACACATGAAGTACGGGGAACTTGTAGAGGTCTATGAGCAGTTAGAATCTACTACTAAGCGCTTAGAGAAAACAAAGCACCTCAGCGAGTTCTTGAAAAAAGCGCCTGATTCAGAACTAGATCACCTCATACTATTGGTCCAAGGCAGGGTATTTCCGCCATGGGATGACCGCAAGATTGGTGTTGCAGCTAAATTGCTGCTCAAGGCATTGGTTATTGCTACGGGCCTTGATCAGGCAGACATAGAAGCTGAATGGAAAAAAACAGGCGATATTGGCCAAGCAGCCCACAATACCATCAAGCGCAAAAAGCAAGCCACCTTGTTTGAGCAAGAGCTGACAACCAAAAAAGTGTTTGACAACCTCAGAACACTGGCAACCATAGAAGGCAGTGGCTCAGTTGACAAGAAAGTCAAAATCATTGCAGAACTGCCGACCAGCGCTCAGCCAGCAGAAGCTAAGTACATTATCAGAACCATCATTGAAGACCTGCGGGTAGGCCTGGGCGAGGGCACTATGCGCGATGCAGTTGCCTGGTCCTGCTTTGACAAAGAGCTTGAGCTCACGTATGATGAAAAGAAAAACGCCATCATTGTGCCTGACCGAGAAAAATACAACACCTACACTAAGACAGTCCAGCATGCCTATGATATTGTCAATGAATTTGCAGAAGTGACGCGTTTGGCACGAAAAGGACTTGCTGCTTTACAAAAAGTCAAATTAACAGCCGGCCGACCAATCAAGGTCATGCTTTTCCAGAAAGTAAAAGATATCCCGGAAGCTTTTGAGCGTTTGGGCAAGCCCATGGCGCTTGAATACAAATACGATGGCTTTAGGATTCAGATTCACAAAGACAAAAAAGGCGTTAAGCTTTTCACCAGACGCTTAGAGGAAGTGACTAAGCAATTTCCCGAAGTTGTTGCTGTGGTCAAAAAGCACATCAAAGGAGATTTGTTTATTCTTGATTCAGAAGCAGTTGGCTATGATCCTGCAACAAAAAAGTACTTGCCCTTTCAGAACATTTCTCAGAGGATCAAGCGCAAGTACAATATTGAGGAATTAGCAAAGAAGTTTCCTGTTGAGCTTAATGTGTTTGATGTTATTGCCTACGAAGGAGAATATTATGCTGACAAATCATTTGAAGAGCGCAGAAAGCTTATTGAAAAAATAGTAACCCCTGCTCCTGATAAGCTTAAAGTTGCTGAGCAGCTCATAACAGAAGATGTTGCCCAAGCAGAAGCATTCTATAAGAACAGTTTGGAAGCTGGCAATGAAGGAGTCATGGCCAAGAACCTGCAAGGCGTGTATCAGCCAGGTAGCAGAGTGGGCTTTGGAGTGAAGATCAAACCCACCATGGAAACGCTGGATGTGGTCATTGTTGGTGGCGAATGGGGCGAAGGCAAACGCTCAGCATGGATCAGCAGCTTATTGATCGCTGTGCGCAACCCAGATACTGATGAATTAGTTGAAATTGGCAAAGTCGGCACTGGCTTAAAAGAAAAAGCAGAAGAAGGCACCAGCTTTGGAGAAATAACTGAACTGCTCAAGCCATTAATCATTGAAGAAAAAGGAAAAGAAGTCCGTGTTTCTCCCAAGATCGTGATTGAAGTTGATTATGAAGAAATCCAGGCCAGCCCAACCTATGCTTCTGGTTTTGCCTTGCGATTCCCGCGCTTTATGAAGCTCAGAGAGGACAGAAGCCCGCGAGATGCAAGCTCATTAGATGAAGTGAAGATGTTGTATGACCAGCAGCGCGGCAGACATGCTTAAACAAGTGACGTTATCTGCTTTGACAGCAATGTCCATTGCTTCCAATCGCGTTTGAATTGCTTCTTAAGAAGACTGATTTTTTGTTTATACTCCTTTCGTTTTTCTGCGCGAGCCAGCTTGCGTTGTGCGCTGTGTTCTTGCAATTGTGAAATGTTGGTATGCAGCTGCATGGACAAGTCATGCACGCGCTCTTGCAAGTGTTCTTTTTGTGCAGACATTTTTTGCTTGAGCAGCGCATGATAGTAACGGGCATCTTCGCGAAGTATCCTTCGCTTAACTGCATATGTGCCAACCCTATGAAGGTCATATGCCAGACCAACTTTCGAAAGACTCCAGATAAACCATTTGGCAGGATCATACTGCCACCATTTGACGCCATTGCGGTAGTCAGTTGCAAACGCGTGGTGATAGTTGTGATAGCCTTCGCCAAAGGTGAGTAACGCAAAGAACCAGTTGTCAACAGCAGTGCTGTCTTTAGAGTACGGCTGTTTGCCCCAACTGTGCGCAATAGAATTAATGAAAAACGTTGTATGATGTGTTACGAAGATTCGTGTCAGTATGGCAAAAACAAATGCTCCGAAAAAATCTTTGAACACCAAGCCCAGGCCAAGCAAAATAAGAATATTTGAGCCAAAAACAAGCGAGGTGTAATATTTGTCTTGGAACATGACCAGTTTGTTTTTCAGCAAATCAGGCACTACTTTCGGGTCAATGGGCTCTGATTTTTCTAAAATCCATAGTATGTGCGCATACCAGAATCCTTGTTTGATATTATAGGGATCTTTTTCAGTGTCAACAAACTGATGATGAATGCGGTGGACATGGCTCCACTTGAGCACACTGTTTTCAGCAGCAAGTGTTCCGAAAAACAGCAAAATGCCTTCAACCACTTTATTGACTTTGTAGGCCCTGTGCGAATACAAACGGTGATAGCCGGCAGTAACACCAAAGCCTATGGCAATAATCATACTAAGCGTCACCAGCAGTAAGCCAGGGCTTGGTAAGCCATAGAACACAAGATACAAGGGCGTCAGAACCACAAAGAGCACATGGTATAGGCTAAGAAACAATCCTGAGTTCCAATTGAAATCTTTGAATCCAACCATAACGCCCTTTTTACTTACTGAGAAACAAGAGTTTAAAAAAGTTGCGCTAGAGCAGGCTCAGGTCTCAAATAACGCCTACGAGTATGAGCACACCTAACACGACCAGCCCAAAACTTGCGAGCTCTTCTTTGTATTTAATCTTAGCTATCTTTTTAGAGAAGTAAATAACAGCAACAATTTCAACAAGGGTTGCTGCAATAATGCCTGCGATGACCAAGAACCTGCCATCTGCTAAAAACAGCGGCGAATATGCTATGATATCATCAACAACTGTTGCAATTGAAGCAATAAATCCTATGCCCACCAGTTGTGTGAACTGCTCAAAGGAAATGCGCTTTTGTTTCATCAGCTTTTTTTCTGCTTGCGTTCTTGGCGTGTGAACAAACACGTCAAAATAAATTGCTGCTGCGAGCGCAAAAACAAGCGCTGCTGAGATATAGCGATAATACGCTACCTGCAGAAGCACGTTTGCTAAAAAAAGCGATGCTATGATCGCAACAATGATAGCAAGCAACGTGCCCAGAGAAAAGGCTATTCTGCCCATACGTGTTTTTGCAACACTTGCCAAAATAGGAACGTGCGTAATAGTATCATCAAGCCCAGTTATGACTTTTACTAAAAAGCCCAATAAGAGATATTTGAATGCCATCTTTTTTAAGTATAAACGCCCTCGCGAGGATTTGAACCCCGGTTCCAGGCTGTTTGCAGTGAACTACCGCAAGCCCGTGTACTATCCAAGCTATACTACGAGGGCATTGCTGAACTTGTTCAGCAATCCGATGAAATGATTCATTTCATCGGCAGTAGAGAAAATAAGTCGTGACTGGTTTAAAAAGTTATGGCTTTACAGCTACTGTGCTGGGGCTTCTTCTGCCAACAACAGGGCCGTCATGTACCTGTAAACCAACTGCTGCAAGGTTCTCGCGCACTTCTTTTGCATAGGAATACGTGGCTAATATGCTGCCGGGCTTCATGCGCTCAGCAAGGTGCTGCAAAAAGTCTTTGGTCCATAATTCAGGGCATTTCTTGGGGCTGAACGGATCGAGAAAGACAGCATCAAATTCTCCTGAGAGTTCCTGAACCGCTTCGCGCGCATCTTTTTTGAGCAGCGACAACTGAATTCTGCCAAAGCGGTCTTCGTGCACCAGCAATTTCACCACATTGTAGAACTTCAGCTGCGGCGTTAGGTTTTGTATCTCTCTAAGAATGGCTGGATCGTTTTCCAGGGCAACTATTTCAATTTCGCACCCAGGGTTTGCCTTCATTGCCACTTCAATGGCTGCTGCAGTATTATAGCCAATACCAAAACATACATCCAAAATGCGCATCTTTCCTTTTTTCGCGAGCTCAGCTATGTTACATGGCTCTGCGAATTTTTTGAAAGCTTCTTCAACTGCTCCTGACAGGCTGTGGTAATGTTCCTGAAATGCTTCATTCCACAAGGTCACTGAGTTGTCGCTTGTTTGTACGTGTTTCATTTTTTTCGCCTAACTGTTTTTTTATGTTGGCAGCAATTTTTTTGCCAAGTACGTGTTCGAGCTTGGACGGGCTTGCTCGTCTGACACTGCCCAGGTCTTTGATGCCTGCGCGGAATAAGGTTCGTGCGCGTACGCGACCAACCCCTTCGAGCCGCAGCAAGGGCAGCAGTTCTTCTTTGACGCCATATTTCAAGCGCGTGCGCACTTTGGCGATTTCTTTCAACAGAGGCTGCAGTTGTTGTATGCGCGCCAGCTCGCTTACAGCAAACAAGAGCCAGTCCGCTGTTTTTATTTTTGCGCGCGATTCTCCGGGCCTGACCGTATACTGTTCAAGCAGGTATTCTTCATCTTTTTCATCGATCCAGTCGCTGAGCATCAGCGCGGTCTTAAAGCCATTGAGGTAGTCTTCATACTCGGGATCAAACATGCTTGGCTCCACGTCCAGCAAGTAAGGCTGCCATTGGGCAACCTGCTCCTGTATGATGTCAAACTCTTTCATTTTA
>JBFHWZ010000031.1:0-9535 GCA_041599235.1 Candidatus Woesearchaeota archaeon
ACTGCAGCAGCATCACTGCCGTACTCGTGCTTGATTAATTTTATTTCTAATTTGTCAGCGTGCAATTGCAATTGATCAATAGCTGCTGCTCTGAACGTGTCAGCAGCTGCCATGACCACACTCAGGCCATTATTTTGGAACATTTTAGCTAATTTTGCAATGCTGGTTGTTTTTCCACTGCCATTAACCCCCACCATACAGATGATTAATGGCTTTTTTGCTTGTGCTTTTTGCAACAGGTCTATTTGGTCGCCCTCAAATAAGCCAGTGATGCTTGTTCTGAGGCTTTTCACAATAGTATCTTGGACTTTCAGTCGAGGAATGGGCTTTTGCAGCAAGTCATTTTTGAGGTCTTGCTTTATTTTTTCAATCACTTCAACAGCAGCATTGTTCTCCAATAAGGCCATTTCCAAGTCCCAGAACAATTCATCAAACTGCTTTTCAGAAATCTTCTTGGTTGTTATGGTTTCAGTGACGCGCTTGAAAAATCCTTTTTTCTCTTGTTCGTATTCTTCTTCCAAAGGCGCTTCAACTTTTGGCGCTGGAGGCTTTTCTGTAATGACTTTTTTCTTAAACTTAGCAAAAAAGCCTTGTTTCTCCTCGACTGGTTCAGGCTTCTTTTCTTCAACTTTAGGAGCTTCAACAGGTTCTTCAACAACGGGAGCTGGTTTCTTGACTTTTTCAGGAACTGGCTCCTCAACTTTTGGTTTTTCTGGCTCAGCTTCAGGTTCTTTTACTGGTTCAGGTTTAACTTCAGGAGGTTTCTCAACTTTTGGCTTTTCTTTAACTGGCTCGGGCTTTACTTCAGGAACTGGTTCAGGTTTCTTTTCTTCAACTGCAGGAGCCTTGACCTGTTTTGGTTTTTCTGGCTCAACCTTTTTTTCAACTTTAGGTTTTGGCTTTGGCTTTTCTACTGGTTTCTCGACTGTAACTTCTATTTTTTCTTCTGGCGCTTCTTCTACTTTTTTTGAGAATTTACCGAGTGCATCTTTCAGTTTTTTCTTGAGAAATCCAAACATGGCCTTTACTCCGAGAGTTTTGAAAGCTCTTTTTCTATTTTTTCTGCTTGCGCCTGCAGTTGTTCCACATTCTTGGTTATTTCTTTTTGCGCTTTGCGCATTTCAGTGACTTGGTTAGCAAGCATCTGCTTAGTATCAGGAATATTTTTCTCAAGCACTGTGCCGCCGCCAACGTTCACTTTGACTTTGTCAGTTTCCTGCACCTGGGTTGTGACAAAAATGCCTGAGCTTATCGGAACCAGGGCTTCAGTGCCTTTTTTGACGCGCGATAGCTCGTCAAGGCTTTGCTGCACGAGCTCAACTTCGCCAATCTGCTGCTCAATCATCTGCGCTTGCTGCTGCAATTGCTGCAGTTGCTGGTGCGTCATCTGCATTTCCATGAATTTCTGCTGTATTTCCTTTTTGAGTTCTTCGTCTTTCATAGTTTCTTCAGTAACCCCTCCAAGAAGTGTTCAAAGTCATGCTCTCCTTTTAAGAATTGCGGCGGAATGTCAATAAACAACGTCTTTTTTTCTTTTCTGAAATGCTCCAGTTCTTTTTCAACCAAGCCTTTCAAGTATGCTTTTTCTTGTTCGTTCATACTGATTCTCCTCCTTTCTCAGGCTGCACTTCAATTGTTATCTCGCCAAACGGCTCGTCTTGGTGCAGCGTGATTTTTTCCTGATTGCTTAAGTACAGTAATGGAATGAAGGTGTGCACTTTATCCTCTCGCTTGTCGCTGGGCACAATCTGCGCAAAAGTAAGCTTAGTAACGCCCTTTGAGAGGAAGGCAGTGATTCTGGCAAACACGGTGCTGATAGCTGCGCTGATATCAAACTTTTTTTCAGGAATCTTCACTTCAGGAGCGTCTCTAATACTATTCCAGACACGGCGCTTCTTGACTTCCAGTGCTTTTTCCAAAGCCAAGACCAAGTCATACACTGACACTTTTCGTTTGCGCGGCTGCGGTGTCCGCGGAAACAATTCATATTTCTGGTCCATGCCAAGAGCTTCGCCGCGCTTCAGCTCTGCCTCTAATTCATCATAGAACTGCTCTTCATCAACATCAGTTGAAGCTAAGAGCCTGTCAAATTCATTCAGGTCCTCGCCGACTAAGCGCTTTGATTTAATCCTTAAGAGCATGGCTGCTGCCAGCAATACTTTTCCTGAAAGCTTCAGGTCATGATTCTTCAAGGTCTTCAAGTGCTCAATGTATTTTTTAGAAAGCAGAGAAACATCAATGTTCCACGGGTCCATCTCTTCTTTTCTGATCAGGTCATAAATAATAGACTTCCAGCTAATCTCATTATCCTTGACCAAGAGCTGAAACAGTCGTTCTTGCATGGTTTTTCGAGAGTAAAAGACTATTTAAAAGTATTGGAAGAACAAGCTTTTTATACCACGGGCAGTTCATTTGCCGTACGGGCCCTGCGTGCCCATTGTTTGCTCGCAGGTTGTCCCGCTGCAAGAACCAAGTGCTCTTGCAACCAATGGGCCCGTGGTCTAGTGGTTATGACGTCACCCTTACAAGCAACAGCTCAGAAAGGTGAATGTCGCCAGTTCGAATCTGGCCGGGCCCACTCATTATCCTATTACTTTCCAGGTTTCTATCAGAATAAATGTTGCATACAGCGAAATAAACAACAGACCATACCGCCAGGTTATCTGCTTGAGCTTGATACTGTACACCAAGGCAGTCAAGCCTAATGCTAAGAAAATCATGACATTAGTTACTGTTTTTAGAGGGATAGTCACCGGGTTGATCAGTCCAATCATTCCAAAGTACAGGAGCAGCTGTACTGGTATGCTGCCCAGCAGGTCGCCGATTCCTATTGCTGCCCTGCCTTTCTTAACTGAGCGCAAGCCAACAACAAAATCAGGGAATGCAGTTGCTGTAGCAATGATCGTTAATGAGATGAAATAACTGGGAATGCCTGCTTCTTTTGCTATCGTGACTGCGCTGAAAACAAGCCACCTTCCTGCCAAGAGCAAGGCAACTAATGCGCCAAGGAACACAAAACAGTCACGCCAAATATTTTTGAGCTTAATGTTCTTTTTGAGCTTGCCCAGAGTCCCTTCAATCCGCCACAGATAACTGAGGTAACCGAAGAAGGCTGCCAAGAGCACAACACCGTCAGTTCTTGACAATGTACCGTCGCCAATCAAGAGCAATGGCAGCATCATTGCAAACCAGAACGGCAGCTTTGCTTTTTCAATAAGCTTAGCTTCAACAGGCAGTTTTCTTGAAACAACTGCCAAAACGCCAACAACCAAGCACGAATGCAGCATGTTAGTGCCAAGAATACTACCAAACATAACACCCGAATCGCCCATAAACAAGCCCATCAGGCTTGAAACCACTTCAGGCATGCTGGCAGCCATGGCAACAACCACAAAGCCAACAATATGGTCTGACAAACCTAACTGCTTTGCATAACCCCCAATGCCATCCACAATAAGGTCAGAAGCCTTGAACAGAATATACACGCTAGCAATCAAAACTAGCACATTAAACAATATTGGATGCATTGATAAATGAAAAACCATGATTTTCCTCGTAAAAAGAAAAAAAAATTAATGCACTAATGGCGGCGTGCTTGTCTTGCCCTGCTCGACTTCTAGTGCAATCACATTACCGTCTTCAATGGTTACTCTCTGCTGCTGTGCAGTAAAACCAGTCACTCCCAGAGCAAACGAGTCCTTTATCACAGCGCCTGTTACTGCTCCAGGGTCGCCAATAACTAACACTGTTTCGCCGACCAAGTGCGTGCCCACTGCCATGCTGACACGCTGCTTGTTCAAGAGCATAACAGGGTCAACAGGCTCTGATTCAAAGTTAAAGGTGCCCGTGCACTGGATAGTTTGTGTCTGCGGCGGCAAGGTATAAAATTCAGTATTAAACACTGAAAACGTGCCTGTGCCTAGTGAGTTAAGATTGCATGAGGTGATTCCAGGTGCTTCAGTCAGAGTAATATACAGTGCGTTTTGTCCTCGACCAACTGCAGGAACACCAGTTGCGCCCAGACTGGTGAGTAAGTTCAGCACTGTTGGAATCCGTCCTGGAGGAATAACTGCTTCAAACACTGCGCCTGGTTGTTGGCCGCCAACTGCGCCGCCAACTGCTGCGCCAGTAACGCCTCCTGCAAGCCAGGATTTCAAAGCATCCCAGATAGTTGCTGCACTGATGGTTCTTCCTGTGCTGGTGTCAGTAATGGTGACACCTGCCAACACTGAGCTTGCCATCAGCATGATCATAAGAATTGAAATTGCTAGTTTTTTCATCATACCACCTCGTTTACAGAAGATTTGCAGTATTCAGCTATATAAAGATTATGCTCCTCAAAAGGTTCTCAAGGGCATTTCGCAGGTTTTTGCAAAACCTTTATAAATAGCTACTCCCTAGTGATTAATAAACAAGGTTTATATACTTAGCAAGCTTAGAGTGAGAAGGATGGGGGACGAAACAATCACACTAGGAGACGGCATGCCCGCAGGGCCAGACGACCCTACACAGAGCCATATCAGGCCAAACGATGAAACCAAAAGCATCAAAGGCCATCCAACCCAAGCAGACTCCATAGAAGAAATAATCATTGAAAGCAGCACCAAACCACCAAAACGACAAAAAACCTCAGCAGGCCTGCAACCAGGCGACCTTCTCGGATCCTACGAAATAGAACGCTTTCTAGCCAGAGGCGGCATGGGCGCAGTCTACATAGCCAAACACCGCACGCTTGGCCGCAAAGACGTCATCAAAATCATGCTCGGCGCAGCAGACCAGCGCATGCAAGAACGCTTTTTACGCGAAGCACAAGCAACAGCACAACTACAACACCCCCACATAGTCAAAGTCCATGCAGCAAACAAAAACAAAGAACGCGACATCGTCTATATCGCCATGGACTACGTCAAAGGAACAGACCTAGACAAGCTCATCACCGACGAAGCAATCAAAGGACGAAAAGCACTAGAGCTCATGAGCAAAGTCGCACGCGCAGTCGACTACGCCAACAGCATGGGCGTAGTGCACAGAGACCTCAAACCAGCAAACATCTTAGTCAATGAGCAAGGCGAGCCCTTTGTTGCAGACTTCGGCCTGGCAAAAATCATCAAAGAAGAAGCAAAAAGCCTCACCAAATCACACGAAGTCATGGGCACACCCCAATACATGAGCCCCGAACAAGCAGCAAGCTCAAAAGAAGTAGACAACCGCACAGACATCTGGGCACTGGGCGCAATACTCTACGAACTGCTCACTGGCGAAAAAGCCTTTACCGGCACAACACCCATCAACGTCCTTGCCAGCATCATGAAAGACGACCCCGTGAGCATGCGCACCTTCAACCCAGCCATCAGGCAAGAACTCCAAGCAATCGTCGACAAAACACTTGAAAAAACACTTGAACAACGCTACCAAACAGCAGGCGAACTCGCAGACGAACTAGAACGGTACTTGAACGACGAACCAGTCCACGCCAAACCAATCGGCAAAATAGGCAGGTTTATCAGACGAGCAAAACGACAACCAGCAAAATACAGCAGCATAGCCGCAGCAGCACTGATTATGGCAATCGCAACACCACTCACCATCTCAGCACTCAGCACCGCATCAACCGAAGCAGAAAAACGACAACAAGAAACAGCAAAACGCGAAAAAATAGAGAAAGCAGAACAAGCACGATTAGCACAAGAGCAGCAAGAGAAAAAGCTCAAAGATACTGCATGGCCGCACTACCAAGCAGGCAAGCAATGGTATGAAAAAGCAGACATAGCAAAACGACAACGCCAATGGGAACTTGCAGAAAACTACCAAAACAAATCATTAGAAGCACTGGCACAAGCACTTGACATATACCCAAAAATCGCCGACGCATTCTTTATCCAAGGCAGCATACTCAGCGAACAAATGCAGCGAGAACCGGCACGAGAAAGCCTCACCCAAGCACTAACACTTAACCCCGCCAATGCACTGGCACATTATGAGCGCGGCATGCTCATAGCCGCACGCACTGACGAAACACCAAGCCCTGAAGAACTTGCCAGCACTGAAAAAGATTACAAGAACATACTTAAGCTTGGCATTGCCCAAGACAAAGCAGATATGCTCGCAGCAGTGCTGCACTATTACAAAGAAGACTATGCAACAGCGCTTAAGCATGCTAACGCAGTGCTTGTTGCATATCCTAACTTTGAAGAAGCACTGTATCAGCGAGCGCGTATTCATAAAAAACAGGGAAATCTTGACGACGCAGTCACTGATTTAAAAAAACTTTTAACATTCAATGAACGCATGTATCACGCACACAATAGCATCGGGTTGATTTACATACAACAAGAAAAATATCACGAAGCAGCAGATAGCTTTGCTACAGCAGTTAAGCTTAACTCAAACCCCATAACTACCCGCAATCTCGGATTAGCCCACGAACACATTGGTCGAACTCATTATTACCAACGAGAATTTGCCACTGCCATTACCGAATGGGAAAAATCCAAATCATTATTTAGCACTGACGAAGACCTTAAACGAATAAACCACATGATTGCATTAGCAGAACAACAAGCAAAATGAACGACGATACCATGCCTTTAAGCGGAGAACCGCCAGAAGAAGTGCCTGATGCACTGAGACGGGCTGCTGGTGGAGAAACCAAGCGCGTGTTAGTTCCGGGAAGCTCAGTCAATGGCAAGTACACGATACTGAGCGTGCTGGGCAAAGGCGGCATGGGCATTGTGTACAAAGCAGAACACAAAAACCTCGGAACCGAACTTGCCATCAAAACCATCGTACCTGCAGCAGCAGACGATGAAGAACTGGTCAAGCGCTTCTTCAGAGAAGCCCAAGCAGCAGCAGAACTCGGCAGCCACCCCAATATTGTGGCAGTACGCGACTTTGGGCAAGACAAGGGCATTAATTACATTGCCATGGACTTAATTGAAGGCGTTTCACTTGACAAACTCATCGATGAAGAACTCACCGTCCAACGCACTGCAGAACTCATGATACCAGTAGCAGACGCGCTCTACTTTGCGCACTGCAAAGGCATCTTGCACCGCGACCTCAAACCAGGCAACATCATGGTAGACAAACAAGGCACACCGCACGTCACTGACTTTGGCCTTGCCAAACGCATCAACACACCAGAAACACACCGCTTAACCCTCTCAGGCATGATCGTCGGCACACCCTCCTACATGAGCCCCGAACAAGCACAAGGCCAGGAATTAGACGACCGCTCAGACGTGTACTCACTCGGCGCCATCCTCTACGAAATGCTCACCAGCGCACCACCCTTTGACGCCAAAGACCCCATCGCCACCGTCATGGACGTCATCAGAAACGAACCAGTCCCGCCCCACAAACGAAACATACTCCTCAAACACGACAAACACGGCAAAGACGCAGAAACCATATGCTTGAAAGCCATGGAAAAAGAAGTAAACCGCAGATACGCCAACGCAAACGAACTCAAACAAGACCTCGAACGATTGTTACTAGGCGAACCAATCCACGCACGCCCAGTCAGCATGATAGAAAAAACCAAACGCAGAGTTAAAAAAAATCCTGCAGCATGGCTCGGCATACCAACAGCACTATTAATCGCATTAGGCATAGGAACACCAATAGTAGTTTCAAAAATAAACGAAGCAGAAAGAGAACGGCAACGACAAGAACAGTTGCAGAAAGAGCACACTCTAGCCGAAAAAATAGATAAGTTGTACGATCAAGCAAGGTCGATTTTAACTTCTGCAAACGTAAGAAGGAATCAAGGAGATTTCAAAGAATACACGCTTTTACTTGATCAATCCGAAAATCTTATTGAAGATGCGCTTAAGATTAACGCAAATAATGCAAAGTTGCTTGGTGCACACGGAACCATATTGTACGCGAAGAATGATTACAATGCAGCCACAACAATACTCTCCAACGCAATTGACGCAGGCTCAACCGACCCGCACATAACCTATTTGCTAGGGTTGAGCCATGCTATGCTAATCAGAGAGGATGCTGACAACGAAAAAGAGCATATGCGCGCTGCTCGAGAGCAATTTCTTAAACTGCTCAAATCACAAAAATCCGCTAAAGACGAAGCTCTTTTCGGTAAAGGCTTGCTTGAGTATTTTGAAGGCAAGTTCGCCGAAGCAATCGAGAGCTTAGATAGTGCGTTGGCTGAAAACAAACACTTAGCCATAGCATACCTGTTTAGAGGCAACTCTAAATTAGCACTTCGCTCATTTGAAGCTGCCATAAATGATTACACAACAAATCTGAGGTACTCTCCTGGAAGTTGGCAGACATACGCAAAAAAAGGCGAGGCGAACTTCGGACGTGGCAATATTCAAGAAGCAATTGAAGACTTCACAGAGAGCATTAACATAAAAGAATCAGGGGAAACATACCATAACAGGGGGTTTTCATACATGCAGCTCGGATCAGCTCAGTATGATCGCGCCTTGAAAGATTTCAATAAGGCAATACTATTGACGCCACGACATGAGTTCTACATATCAAGAGGAGCCCTAAAACGGCGTCTGAATGACCTTGAAGGTGCTATATCTGACTACTCTGAATCACTAACTATTAAACCAACAGCAATTGCACACTATAATCTGGGCAATTGCTATGCGTCACAAAACAACATTGAAGAAGCAAGAAGCATGTATGAATCAGCAATAGAACTAAACCCTGCACTTGGTCAGCCATATACTAAACTTGCAGGCATTCACATGACAACAGGCAACAAAGAAAAAGCAATAAGCGTACTTGAAGACGGTTTATTAAAGGTCAAAGGATCGTTTAAACAGAAAATAGAAGAATTCTTAAGAAAAATAAAATAAAAAAATAAAAAAAATTTAGCTGATGAACAAGTCGTTGTCAGCTCCGCAGTCTAACGATGTTATTCCCACTGTCAAGTCTTCATCTTCGCCAGTACAGACATACCATCCATCATTTCCAGCGGCGGTTTCATATATACCACCAACGGTCAGTATGTTGTTGTCACCGACGTCATTCAAATCGACAGGTGTTGACCCGTAGCTAATGGCGTGCGTGAACTTGTTCGGTCCATTATTGTAGTTCTTCTCTTCTAGAGCGCCGCTTAGACTTATTCCTGCACATGTTAGTCCATTCCCTTTAGGCGAGCACGTATTCGTTGCGCTGTCATCAAAGTAGTTGGAACTTACAAAGTCTGTTGGCTCATATACGAACCATTCACTCACGCCCGTTATTGGAGCTTGTGGAACGAAGTTTCCACCAAACGCTGCTTTTTGGAATTTAGCGTCAATGACAGAAGTTGCATCAATCCAAACGTTTACGCCATACGGACCGTGTTCTCCTGGAATACCGAATTGATCGATTGTTCCTGATGCAATAGGGCCTGAAGTGTCGAATACTTCAAATCCTACACCAAAGAAGTTTTCTTTGTTAGTCAATCCGCTGACATCAAACTCACATGCTGCCATGGTCTTTTCTGGGAAGGTAACAATCCAGTCACCCATCAAAGTTCCAAAGCCTGGAACATCAAGTTCGCATCCTA
>JBFHWZ010000032.1:0-9503 GCA_041599235.1 Candidatus Woesearchaeota archaeon
TCCGGAGGAGCAACAGAACTGGTTGTTGACCAACTGTCTGCTGACTCAAAGATGACTGGGTAGAGCTCTGATGAAGAGGTGAAGTCTACATACTCTGGCTCAATGATAAGAAGTTCAGAGCCAGTCACTTTCTTGGTCTTTCCAGAAACTTTCTTACCATCTGCTTTGATAATCTGCTGCAAGTGCTTGCGCATAATGAGCTCATTTGGATCTATTGGCGCAATTGCACAGAAGTCGCTTGCACTGACACCTAATGGATCAGATAGCACAGTCTTGGTTGCATCTTCACTTATGACAAGATAATCTCCTGCCGGTAACGGAAGCAGCACTATGCCATTTTCGTTGGTAAATCCAGCATTGACTGCATCACAATTGTCAACAATGCATTGATAGTTTTGGTGATTAATGCCGCCGCATACTGTTCGTGCACAGCTGGTCTCACTCTTATCATACACGCCAACTAGAATGTTGACCAATGGTTCTTTAACTGAACCTGGTTTTGAGCCAGTGCCAACAGTGTGCTGGTTTGCTGTTACTTCAAGCACGCCGCACTGAGGTATGCAGAGGCTTGTTTCAAAACCACAGTCTTCGGTGCAACCAAGTGAGCCTCCGAAAAAGCCAAGCGTAGCACAGGTAGCGCCACCAAAGTCAGGGACGTCACATTGTTCGCCAATGCCTGGTTGTAAGATGCTGTCTCCGCAGAATTCTCTTCCGCAGTCTGCATTGCATCCGTCACCATCTTCGTTATTGCCATCATCACATTGTTCACCTGGCAGGTTAACTTCACCGTCTCCGCAGAAGGCGTTTTGGCAGTTTCCTTGGCCTGTGTCGCCTGGGACAAATTCGCCGCCTGCTTCAAAGCAGTTTTCGTTATTCATACCTTCGTGTGCGCAGGTGAGAATAGAAACTCCTGGTGAGACAACAGGATCTGTACATGTTTGAAAGACAGCATCAAGGCCAAATGGTCCAAAGATTCTTTCGCACGTGCCTTCTGGTGTGGCATCGCAGTTTTCTACAGTGAACAAGCATTCAGGAAACATGCCTTCTCCGCCACCTTGACAGACATCACCGTTGCAGTCTGCATCACTGTCGCAAGGGCAGTTGTTGCACGTGCCTGCAGTTGGTGGTGTGCCTGGTAATAGACAGAGTGTTGGACCTTCTGGTACAGGTACAATGCCGCCAACAGCGGCGCCTGTTGGACTTGACAGAAGTTCGCAGGGCTCATTTAATGGTTCGCCGCGTAATGCAAAACAGGCGTCTCTGTTTTCTGCGCAAATTATTTCACCGTCGCTGCCCGGCAAAAAACCTTCGCATTGTCCTTTATTTGGATCGTTTTCTGGATTAGCACAATCTGCATTGCTAAAGCATGATGTGCCTTGCCTGCATGGTTGTGGAACGCATTGTCCTGGTTCGCCAGGTGAGCCTGCAAAGAAGCAGTTCATGCCATTTGCTGGAATGCCTGCTACTGCTGCGCCAGTAATATCATTACCGCCGTTAGTGTCATCAAAGCAGAACCCGCCTGGTTGGCCAGGTTGTTCGCCTGGCATTGGTTCTGAGTTTAGGCAGAAGTTAATGAAGCATTCCTGAACTTCTTTGCTTGAAATGTCTCCAAAACAACCTGTTTCTTCTTGTGTGTTACATTCAGTACGGTCTGGTGTTGGAGAACCTGCACCAGTGCAAATTTCTCCTGGTGGGCAGTCTTCATCATTAAAGCAGCCAAAGATGCAGTTTTCTGTGGTAATCTGACAATCAGGAGTGCAGGTAAGTTCGCCACCAGCAGCTCCGAAATCAATACAAGTTGCTCCGCCAAAGTCAGCACCGTCACATGCTTCAGTTCCTTCACGGACGCCATTGCCGCATACAGGTCGTGGGCAAATTTCGCTCATAGGAATGTTTAAGATAATTTGTTCAGGGTTGCAGTTGTTTGCTAATGCTGTAACGGTGAGGGTGTAATCGTTAGAATCAGCAGAACTAAATGGATATGTTCCTGCGGTTACGCCTGCATATGAGGTAGGTGAAGTGTCTGCTGGGAAGATGTCGATGTTGTAAGTATCAGTACAGCCGATTTCAAAGATATTTACAAAGATAGTGTTGCCAAATCCGCTGTCGCCGCAAGTTACATCAAAAGAAACACCAACTTCTCCTGGTTGTTCTGCGTTCCAGCCTTTTAGTACGTCAGCAACAATTGGTGGTTGTCCTGAGGGGCAGAAGAATTCAGGGAATGGTTCAAAATTAAAGCCAGGTCTGCTTCCTTCGTTAGGACAGTAAGCGACTCCGCCAACATCAGTTCCTGCGATGGATGAAATCCATGAGAATTCTGCAATACCAGTAGGTCCGGTAGTTTCTACTGCTGCAAATCCAGTGTTTGGACCCTCAAAAATGACAAAAAGCAGGATTTGATCTGGAAAAGGCGTTTCTCCATCAGCAGTTGCTGTTGCAGTAATTGTGTGTAAGGTATTTATTGGATTTTCATCGCTTGATGGGAATACCAGTAGTGTCGGCACTGGTTCCGCAACTATGGCTCCTGTTGCGTGTAAACCAAATGCTGCGTAAGCAGATAATACTGCTCCGATAAGTAGTAGTGTAAATAATATTGTTTTTTTCATAGAAAACCACCTCTGTTTGTTTTAGTATTGTGCTTTTGTAATAGTATCCCCAAATTGCACCTTTTTTTTAATTTGAAGCGTTTGCACGAATAATCTTATTTAAGCTTTTCTACTTTTGCTTATACACTTTTTCAAAGAGCAAAATAAAGTGTTCTTTGGGCATGAGTATGCCTGCTTCTACGAGGGTGTTGGCTAGTTCCATGCCTACTTGTTCTTCGTACGTGCCTTTTGGCGTAAAGTCTAGTAGTGCTTGGAGGGTGTGTTCGCAGAGAAAGCCTTCGTTTAGGGCTAATACGATGGATTTGCCTTTGGCAGTGAAGCTTGTGCTTGTTTGCTGTATTTCAGAATGGAGGTTGTGATTGGCGAGCTCCCATTGGACTAGTTTGTGTATGGTTTCTGCATAGGTCCAGCTGCGCTCTATAGATAGCTGTTCTGCTTTGGTTTTTTCAGGCCTGTATATTTTGCCTAGGTAGGCTTTGACTTTTTGCCTGCTGCCAGAAGAAGTCCACTTGTTCTCTACGAGGTAGCCGTATTCTTTGCCTTGGACTTTCTTGATACGAACAAATGCCATAGAAGCGTTAGGCACTATGCGATATTTAATGATTTCGCTAGTGTGGGCTTTAGTAGACTAGTAGAACTCTATTTGAGCTTTTTAGCTAGCTCTTTGAACTTTTGAATGTCTTTTTCTACTCGTTTGAGTGCAGAAACAACTGTTTTTTTAGGATCAGCGCCGTCTGTTTCAAGTACAAAATGAGGCTTGTTGATAAGTGGGTGTTCCACATCATAGCCTGCTGCTTTGACATGCTCATCCTGCCAGAGCTCTTTTTGCAAAGCTCTGCAGACTGTATGGGTTTCTCCAGTAAGCTCAAAAACCAAACGGTTCTTTTTTTCCTCGAGAACTTTTAATTCCATGGTATTTGGAAGTCGTAACCTCTTTATAAAGCTTTTGCCGCAGGCAAAAGTTACGAGACGTTAGTTGAGTTAACTTTCTCCAGCTGATAACAGGTTACTGCAATAGTCTGCACGCGTTTTTCATGGTGTTTCATTGTTTGCTTCAGAGGAAAAGCAAACTGCCATTGGCGTGTTATTTTGAGGTTGTTATCGTCGGCAAATGCCTTCACAAACACATCTGTTGAGGATTTATGAAAGGAGATTATGGTCGGTGCAATGCGCACAGCAGCTTCCAGGAAGGCTTTGTCAGCATGCGCTTGCTTGGTGCCAAATGGGGGGTTCTGCAGCACCAGATCTGCTGAAAAATCAACAGTTTCAGCTTGGTTGAGCTCAAAATCAGCCTTGCCAGGCACTTCATACTCACTTTTGAGCTGATTGTAGTTCTCCATGGCTGTTTGCCATGCTGAAGACTCACTTTCTACGAGCAGAACGCGCTGAGCGCCTAATAACAAGGCCCCTAGACCAAGGATGCCAGTGCCTGCACCCAGGTCTACTATCACTTTTCCTTGTATTTTACCCTGCATGTAGCAATCCCAGAGTATTTCAGCAGCTATATTGCTTGGTGTTTCATACTGCTCAGCACTCACTTTTGGGCTTTCAAACCCTTTAAGCCTACTCAAAGCCACTTCCAATGCCTTTTTTGAGCTGATTTCTTTCATTAAACCCTCACTTTTTGCTTGTTTTTCTGGTGTTTTGCCATAATCAATGCTATTTTGACCCTTCCAGGAGGCTTTTCGCACCCCCGGAAACTCTCACTTTTAGGCCGTTTTTCGGCTATTTTCCCCTAATTTGGCTCAGTTCTGGCTGGTGCCCAAACTCTCACTACGCCTATAGGGGTTGTTAGGCACTATGTATTATTGCCTAAATCCAGGCCTCTCAGGCCCACATTCTGTTCCCAAACTCTCACTTCTCATATAGGGAGTATCATTTCAAAGCCCACTATATATAATAATGTTGCGCAGCACTTGCATGGTGCTTGTTTGTCCTCTATGTGTGTGCTTTGTACGTAGTTTCATTTTATTTGTGTGCTGCGCCTAACGCTCACGCGATCTAGGCTCACTGCGTTCGCGTTTTTTTTATGGTTTGTTTTTTTGACTGCTTTGTTTTTGCATTATTTTTTGATTATTTTTGCGCTTGTTTTTGGTTGCTTTTTGTTTATTTTTCAACCATTTTTTTTAGGTGTAGTGCTTCAAAAGAGGCTTATTTTTGCCCTGTTTTTCTCATTCCCAGCATAGTCCCAGGTCATTCCCAGATAGTCCCAAAATCAGTCTCATTACCGTCTCAACTCATTCCCAACTCATTCCCAGATAGTCCCAGATAGTCCCAAAAACAACCCCTTTATCGTCGATAAGTCATTCCCAGATAGTCCCATTCCCAGTCCCAGCCCAGTACTGAGACTGTCCTGGGAACATCCTATTCCCACGAAAGGTTTTTATACACATTCCCAATTCAAAGCAGTATGAGGTGGTTATTCAAGTCCGACGCTGATGACAAGGTTGATCAGCTGGACAAGCGGCTCAAGGAAAGCTTTGAGCGCGTAAAAGAGGACACGCACAGCTTGTACGAGTGGATCCAGTATCTGCATGGAGAAAACACTTCCCTGCAGGATGAGCTGGCACAGCACAAGCGCTTGGTGGCAGAGCATAAGGCAGAAATCAGGCACTTGCGCGATGAGATCAGGCAGCTGCCTATTACGCGCGAAGGCATCAAAAAAGTAGTGGACAGCTACTATGACTTTGAGGCAATGCTCCAGCGCATCCAGGAACTAGAGTCACGCATCAGCCAGCTTGCTCAGCAAAGAGCTCCTGCACAGACCATTAGGGAAGAGCCGCAGAAAGTGACCAGGAAGGCCTTGCAGGACAAAATCGTAAAGCGCATAACTCGTCGGAGCAAGGAGTACATCAAGGGCCTGATTCTGAACATGATTCAGCGCTATGGCAAGGCCTCTGCCTTGCAGCTGCGAGAGATGGTTGTTGAGGAACAAGGCTTGTGTAGCAAGAGCTCATTTTACCGGGTTTTGGAAGAGCTGGAAAAAGAAGGCTCTGTGGGCGTTATATCGTCGGGCAAAGAAAAGGTGTACACGCCTGAAAAACTGGCTCGAAAGTAGCGTTTCTGCTACAACAATGTTTAAAAAGGGAGAGCCAGTCCAAAAGGTTCATTTGAAGAAAAACGTGGGGTGGTAGTGTGAAAGAAAAACAGCGATTTTTCGTCGAGACAGAAGACCAGGTCTTGAGCGCTGATGTGATGCAAATCCTTGAGTGCTTTCGTGACGAACTTGACGATCACTTATTGAGCATTAACGAAAATACCAGTGAGATTGAGAGCAATTACGAGCTTATTCGTGACCTGCATGCGAAGATTGACAAGATGGGCCAGCGTCTTGATGACCTGACTTTGGCAGTTAAGGGCAAGCAGGAAAAACAAGGGTTTAAGATTTCTCCGTTATCGTCGAAAGAAAAGCAGGTTTTTCAGGCTTTGTACGTGCTTACCCAAGAACAACCTTTTGCCACATACAAAGTATTGGCTCGCAAATTAGGCATGTCAGAAGGCCTGGTGCAGAACTACTTGACTAACTTGGCTGAGAAGGGCATTCCAGTTGTGAAGCGCTACCAGAACAACAAAGTGTGGCTGAAAATAGACGAGAAATTCAGAGCTCTTCAGGCTCAGAAGAATCTGGTTGGTCTTGATTTTGCCCTGACGAACTGGATAACGCCTGACTGATTTTTTCCTTTTTGATTTTATTCTGCAATTCTTCAAGGACTTTGAAGCTGTCGTCGATATGGTTCCTGATCACTGTTTCTGCCTTCCTGAACGCGCCATCCAAAGAAGTGCCATTGAGCTCATAGCCAATGACCACTTTACCGTCTGCAACAAAGCTGGTTTTCTTGAGCAATCCCAGGTCAAGCCAGCGGTGCAGGTAGTCGTACATGGTCTGGCGCTTGATGCCAGCAAAAACACCCATTTCCTCGACGGGCATGACTGCGTGCTCAGGCTTTTTTTCCTTATTGGCAAGCTTCTTGCGCTCATAGAGCTCTAAGAGGAGCTGGTGAAACTTGGCAGTGCCGTCTTTTTTCCTTGGTACGAGGCCAAATCGTGCTAGAAGGATCTTGGCTAGTTCCTCGGTATTTGCGTCGCTTACGGGCTCTGCTTTCTCAAGTTGTATTTTCACGTCGATGAACACCTCTTTGCTCTCACTTTTAAAATTCAAAGTATAAAAAAATTTCGGAAAACGCCAGACGCGTGTCGGGATTATGGCGAATAAGATAGCTAAAAGTTTTAGGCTCGGCTCAAAACTTTTATTCCATAAAATGTATGCTATTTGCTTAAATATTTTAGGCGAAATCATTTTTTGCTTGAAATTTTGCTTCAAAAAACAGTGAATATTGCCATACGTTCGATCTGAGCAGACTTTTTCCAAAAAAGGCACTAGGCCCTGGCATATGACGGTAATTTTAGCTAAAATCAGCGTAAACTTTGTAAAAATCCCGACAGGTTTGAGCAACCATGGGTTTTCAGCTAAGTTAGAAAATGACTTTTTCAGCAAAAAACCCGTCTTCGACGGGAAAAGCCCAGAAATTTCTCTTTTTTCCCGACAAAAAGGTTTAAGGGGTGTTTGCCTGAGAACCTGGGTTCATGGAAACAAATCCACCAAAGCAATGCGATAATGCAAAATTCTGGGAAAATTCCTGACAATCTCAGATACCTTGAAAAGGTTGCAAAAAATCCTGATTTTTCCGTCTGAAATCTGGCGCAGAAGTGGCCAAAAACAGGCTTTTTCTTTGATCTGAGCAACTTTTCCTAGTGCGCGCATGCTAAAGTGGCTTGTTTCTTTTTTTCTCGTCGAGAAATGACTGTGTTTGGCAGTGCTTTTTTTCAAAATAGGTAAAATTTAATTATGTACTTTGAAGATATCTTAGCATACTATCTTTGCTTTTGATATCTTGGTTTTATTTAGGTTGTACTATCGCTGTTAGGATATAGATATTGAAGAATCGTCAAAATAATTCCTTTCTATATAGAAAAATGTACTTTCAAAAGGCTAAAAGTGAGAGCAAGAGTGCTGCTGACAAATAGCTGCAAACCAAGCATAATCTGTTAGCTCTCCAGAAAAAATTTCTCGTCGGGAAAAAGGCATAATTTCACTAGGACTTTTCTTAGGCACTAGTTAGAAATAAGGAAAAGTGAGCTTATCCTACATACCGCAGCTGTTTTTTCTTTCTAAGGTCTTCAGCCTTGCCTGCTTGCGTCATGATAGTCTTGAGCTTTTTCTCAAATTCTTCTGCCTGCTTGAGCAGTGGTGAGTAATCCACTCCTAAGCTAAGGTATTTGTCAATAATCTCAATAGTCTTAGCTGCTGCTTTTGAGTCAGGTAATCGTGAGTGTGTTTCTGCAAAGGTGCAGACTAAGGGTAAGTGAGTTTTCATCATCAGGGCAGCAGTAACGCCAACAATGATGCCTTCGCCCAAGCATTCAAAGCCGGTTTTCTCAATGCCTTTGCCGTCCTTGCCGACTTTGAACCAAAATCCTCTGGTTTCTGCTTTGTCAGCACTGCCAACGCCTTCGATAGTGATCAGTTCTTTTGCCTGCAGTTCTTTGCAGACATTCAGCACTAAATCAGCGCACTGCCACTCAATTCCCGACGGAGAACTAATGGCATGGATGATAACCAGATTATGTTTTTTATTGTAATAGATGCCGATAGGGTCGACCATGACACATTCGTGAATGGCCACCGTCGCTGGCGGCACTTCAAAATAGTGCGAGCCAATCTTTTCGCATTTGAGATGGTCGACTAAGAAGCCTGTTGCAATCGTACCAACCAGGCCAAAGCCAGGAAAGCCTTCAATCACCGTAACGCCTTTAGGCTTCTTGCTCAGCTTTACTTTAATCCCCTCTTTTTCTGGCATATGCTAAAAACCTTTTCTCGAGTATAAATATCTTTTGGTCAGCGAAAAGTTTAAATAGGCTTATCCTCTAAAATCTCAAAAACAACTATTGAGGTGATAGTATGGCAAAAAAAGCAGCAAAAAGTAATTGGTTTGCATGGCTTGTTTTAATCGTTGGTCTAGCATTCCTATTGAAAGATTTCGGCATGGACTTCACGTTTGGAATTAGCTGGTATTCAGCAGCTTTGACCTTGGTGGGTCTGCACTGCGTACGCAGTTGCTGATTTACCTTTTTTTCTTTTTTTCTCTTTCTTTACTCTTCAGGAAGAACGGTCACAAAGTATTTATACTTATTCTGCATCAAGCCCTGATTACAGCTAGGCACAACCTAGTTTGGGGGGATTACTTTGGTAGCAACCAGAGACAGAAGTAACAAATTAAAAGAGATGAAGGAGTTTCAACAACAGGCAAAGCGAAAGATTCGCGCCTACGACGGGAAACGCATTATCTGCATTGACAATGCAGCTATGAATGGCTCGGCAACTGATTCTCGCTTGGCGCAAATAGCGTATCGAAGCGTGTTTGGCAGACCGGCTGATGCTGATCCAGAATCAAGCTTGATGCGTGAGCTAAAGGCAGAGGGCGCGTTAAGTCCTGATGGCTTGGTATACAGCCAAGCTGCGCTGGATAATGAATTGCTCTTAGATGGTCTGCAAAGGCCGATTAAGCGCAAAGACTCAGCAGAGCAGGACATTACCACGCAAAAGCGCCTGACCATCTATGCGCTTGACCAGCTTGGTGTCAAGCAAGGCGAAGAATTTTACCTGATGTGCTTAGTGCCTGCCAGCTTTACGGGCGTGTTCCGCATGCGCATGGAAAACACTTTGCTGTCTATCCGTGACGTTATGGGCAAAAAAGTCAATGTTCTGGGCGTTCGCTCACTGCCAGAATCATTTGCTGTTGCACGGGGCCTTGGCCAGGACATCTGGAGCATGATTATTGACGGCGGCCATAAGACCACTGATATCAGTGTCATGGTTGGCGGCAAGATGCCTAAAGA
>JBFHWZ010000033.1:0-9435 GCA_041599235.1 Candidatus Woesearchaeota archaeon
AGTGCAAGCACGACGCCTTTTTTGCCAAGGTCCTGCACAACACCGACTGTTGCTGCTGAGTTAACATTAAGCATCAGCACTTCACCCATCTTGATAGGCTCAACAACCAGCTTGTCTTTTGCGCCAACCACGCGCTCAAGCAAGTGCGGTTCAATACGCAGGTCAGTCCAGACAGGTGGCAAGTGCTCAGGCAAGCCAACAATACTGCCCACTAATTGGTCTGATTTGACAATAGAAGGATCAAGTTCAGTCATGATGGCAATGCTGCCGCCAGGCACCACTGCTTCTGTTTGCGCACCGCCGGTCATCAAACTGGTTATCTTGGTTGTCAGGGGCTTCCATTTTTTCTTGTCTGTTTGGTAGCCAGGGCGGATTTCAATTTCGCTGTTCAAGACCAGCTTGCCCTGCTTTAAGGCGCCGCCGACAATGCCGCCAACAAGGTCTTTTGGTTTTGATCCTGGCTTGTTAACATCAAAACTGCGCGCAACATACATGATAGGATCTTTAGTATCATCTCGCTCTGGCGTGGGAAACAGTTCTTGGATGGTCTGTAAGAGCACATCGAGATTGATGCTATGCAAGGCGCTCATAGGAATGATTGGTGCTTTTTCAAACTTTGTTCCTTTGAGAAATGCTTTGATCTGCTTATGGTTTTTAGTGGCTTGTTCTTCGCTCACTAGGTCTATTTTGTTTTGAACAATGATTACTTTGTCAAGGCCCATGATGTCAAGCGCCATGAGGTGTTCGATGGTTTGTGGCTGCGGGCATTCTTCTGCTGCAGAAACCAAGAGCAGTGCGCCGTCCATGATGTTGGCGCCGCAGAGCATGGTTGCCATCAGGCTTTCGTGGCCTGGTGCATCAACTAAGCTTATTTTTCTCACCAGCTTTGCCGCTTTTTTGCAGGATGTGCATTTAGGTGAGATGGATAGTGCTTCTGCGTCTTTGCAGGCACTGCAGGTGTACACTGCTACATCAGCATAGCCGAGCCTGATGGTGATGCCGCGCACCATTTCTTCAGAATGCGTGTCAGTCCAGCGGCCGCTCAAGGCTTTGACCAAGGTTGTTTTGCCGTGGTCAACATGCCCGACAAGACCAATATTTATTTCAGGTTGGACTGCTGTCTCTGCTTTCTTTTTCTTGGTTACCATCCTCTTAAAAAGAACTGAAGATTATTTATAAAGCTATGCCTTCTTCAGTAACTGCTCAAGTTCCTTTTTCTTGCGGTCAAGCAGTGCTTTTGTTTTAGCTTCGATAACTAACCTAATGACTGGTTCAGTGTGCGATGGCCTGAGATTAAACCACCAATCAGCAAACTCCATGCTGATGCCATCAATGTGATAGCTTTGGTCTGCCTTGCTCTGATACGCGTTTTCTGCTTTTTTCATGGCAGCATACGGGTTACCAACTGTGAAACTCAGTTCGCCGCTGTTGTGGTATTTCTGAAACGGCTTGAGCAGGTGCGATAATGGTTTTTTTGCTTCTGAAAGGATTCTGAGCACCAGCATGGCGGCGATTTCGCCGCTGTCACAGTAATTATTGTTTTTGAAATAATAATGCCCTGAAAGCTCGCCAGCAAATAACGCATCTTCTTCGCGCATAAGTTCTTTGATGAAGGCATGGCCCACGCGTGTCATCATGCCCCTGCCAAGCTGGTTCATTATTTCTTCTCTGACTGCAAGGCTGTGCCTGACATCGTACATGATCAAGGCATGTTCGTGCTTTTGAAGAATATAACAGCCGATTAATCCGGTCAGTGTGTCGCCATTGACTGCATTGCCTTTTTCATCAATCACTCTGATGCGGTCGCAGTCACCATCAAACACAATGCCGCAGGCAGCTTTGCGCTTCTTGACTTCTTTTTTGATTGCTGCAAGGCTTTTTTCATCCATGGGATTTGGCGCATGATTAGGAAAGGTTCCGTCAAGCTTGAAAAAAAGCTTGGTGATTTTTGGCTTAAGGCCTTTGAAGACCTTGTCTGCAGTGATGCTGGCCATGCCATTGCCTGCATCCATGACCACTTTGAGCGGCTTGAGCTTGCCTTTGAATTTTCTGACATGAGAAACATATTTTCTGAGATAGTCTTTTTTGGTGACTCTGCCTTTCTTTTTTGGTTTTTTCCATTTGTCAGCTTCCACCAGGTCTTTGATGCTTTCCATGCCATGCGATTGGCCAATATGCACTGCGCCTTTGCGCATAAGCTTGAAGCCATTGTATTGTTTAGGATTGTGCGATGCAGTGACCATGATGGCATCAGCATCCTGCGCAGCAAAATACAGCAGTGGCGTGCTTGCCAAGCCGATGTTGATGACTGTAGCGCCTTGGTCAGTGATGCCTTTGACCAACGAAGCATAGAGCTTTGGCGAGCTGACTCTGCAGTCCTGCCCAACAAGCACTTTTTCAGAATTAAGAAACGTAACAAAAGCCCTGCCTATCTTGTAAGCTGTTTTTTCATCTAATTCGCCAGGATACACGCCGCGAATATCATAGGCTTTGAAGATTGTTGCCATACACACCCCTTTTGCTTGAATCGGGGAATTGAGTTATTTAAATCTTTCTTATAATGTAAAATATCTCGTTTCTTGTTGTAAATGAACTAAAGGAATAGCTGATTCTGTTCAGCATGCGCTCAATCCAGCCTCTATAAGGGTGCCGCATGGGTTTGCCAGCGACTGTTGTTGTTGCAAAGCTGACCACAATCCACGTTGCTGGAATTGCTTGAATCAGTATTTCTGAGAGCTTGTGTCCTTTGCCTTGCTCTAAGGGATCAAGTACTTTGAACAAAAAGCACACATCTGCTTGCGGAATGTTGCTTGCAGCATTTTTTTTCTTTAAGTCAAGCTGCAGGGTCTTTCCATCAACGCCTGTAGCTTCAAAATAATCAGCAATAAATGCTAATTCATCTTTATTGACGTCAGAGGCAATGTACTGAACTGCTCTGAGTTGCATAAACGGCAGGCTGATGGGATTTAATCCGCAGCCCAAATCGACAATGGTCTTTGGCTTGCCTGTTTTTGCAAAGATTTTTTTGTAGATTGTTGCATAATCAGCCAAGCGTTCTTTAGTTGAAGCATGGGTTGCGAGGATTTTTTTGTGCACAAGCAGATAATTTTCAGAATTCTTTTTAGTAGTGCTTAATTCCTGCAATAATTTACCTCTGATGGCAGCGTCCTGCACTTGAAACGCGCCATAGACTCGTCTTAGAACTGCTCGGACTGATTTGATGATGTTTTTGTATGCTTGGCTTTTGGTTTTGCCGGCAAGAACTGTCTGCAATGCTTTTTTGTTGTGCCGTAACTGCTTGAGCACTTCTGTTTCAACAAAGTTTTCGTAGAGCCCAGCAAGCTCTTTTTTTTGCTTGACGTCTGCGATAAGCTGGTCAAGTGCTTCTTTGGGTATGGCTTTGCCATGAATTGTTGCCATATGCACAATCGGTTCAGAGAAGGATAAAAAGCTTTCTAAGGAGACGGCTCTGCAGGTCGTTCTGAGAGCAGGCCTGCATCAATAAGGCCATTGACAATAAGCTCTTCGTGATTTTTTGCTGTGTCAAGAATGTCATTGTCGTAGTTAACGCGCAGTTCCCAGTATACTTCTCTGCAGATAAGGATTGCGTGTACTGGTTTTTGGTTTTTTACAAATGTGTTGGTGATGTCTGCAAGTGATTGTGGTCGTTCAAGGCCTGTTTTGTCTTTTAAAGCATCATTGATGAGTTTTTGTATATCTCCAACAGCGCGTCCGTAGAGTGGATCATTTGCTCTGCTGACCTCTTGTTTGACTCGATCACAATAGCTTATGCGCGTCCTTAGTTCTGATAATTGCTGTAGGGTTGCTGGCATGGTAGAAGTTATAGGTCAGTGGGGCTTTTTCTGATGCGTGCTTGTTCCAGGCTGACAAGGCGTCTGCAATCAACGCACCATTTGCGCATAGGACTGTAGCTTCGTATTTGTTTGCCGCATCGTTTACAATCAATCACTGATAATCCCCCCTGATTCTGTTAGTGAAAAGCAGTATTTAAACCTTTGCATATTTTGCTCCTGTACAGTGATTAAGGATTTTGCTTTACAGACGAAAATATGCCAATAGATTTATATACTGGAGTATCTAAAAGAAGACCATTCAGTCCTCTGAAGAAACTATGGACGACAGCCAACACTTAGGCGGAAATATCGAGCTTTCTGGATTTCGTGATATAGACGGCGGCAGCATGATTGTTCTGAAAAAGATTGTCGGAAACTATGCCAGAAAATTCTCTGACCGGCTTGAAGGTGTTGACAAGCTTTCTCTGAACCTCAAGAAAGTCCATGACTCGGGCGGCAAGCCGCGCTTTGAGCTCCATTGCATGCTGGTTGCCAAAGGCCAGCAGTATACTTCTGAATTAACGGACTTTAACTTATTTGTTGTAGCTGATAAAGTTCTGAAAAACATTGAAAGTGTTGCGCTCAAATAGTAAGTTTTTTAATAAGGCAATCCTGACTTCTCAACCATGTTCGAAGAAGAGGTAAAGAAAGTACTGCACAAAGAGGTCAAAGGCGCGCAGATTGAGATACCGCCAGATGCAAAGCTGGGTGATTATGCTTTTCCGTGCTTTCAATTAGCTAAAGAGCACAAGAAAAGCCCTGCTGCAATTGCCAAAGACCTTGCTGCAAAGCTCAAGCCAACAAAAACTGTTGAAAAAATAACTGCAACAGGTCCGTATGTGAATTTCTTCTTAAACAAGACTGCTGTTGCAGAAAAAGTATTGCTGCAAATCCATTATGAACAGGAAACATTTGGCAGTAATCAGACCGGCAAGGGAAAAACAGTAGTGGTTGAGTATTCTTCGCCCAATATTGGAAAGCCGTTGGCTATCTGGCATCTCAGAAGCACCATGATTGGCAATGCCCTGTACAAGCTGCATGCCTTTTCAGGCTACAAAACAGTGCGCGTAAACTTCTTAGGGGACTGGGGAACCCAGTTTGGCCAGTTGATCTATGCGCATGAGACATGGGGAGACCGAGACAAGCTCAAAAAAGATGCAACCGCGTACCTTGTTGACCTGTACGTGAAATTCCATAAGGAAGTAGAGAAAAATCCTGAGCTGCAGGACAAAGCAAAAGCGTGGTTTAAGAAACTGGAAGAAAATGACACTGAAGCAATCAAGCTGTGGAGCATTTTCAAGGATGAGACGCTGGGACAGTTCAAAAAAATGTATGCTTTGTTAGGGGTTGATTTTGATTCCTACAATGGAGAGGAGTTCTATAGAAGCCATGTTGACATGGCAATCAAGATGGCGCAGGACAAAAAAGTGGCTGTTGAAAGCGAAGGGGCTTTGGTTGTTCCTCTGCCTGGCGATGAACCGCCGTTAATGCTGAAAAAAAGCGATGGCACCACAACCTATCATGCGCGTGATTTGTCACAAGGCATTCATTTTCTCAAAGTCTACAAGCCAGCAAAAGTATTGAATGTGGTTGATGTGCGTCAAAGCCTGCACTTCAAGCAGATCTATTATGCATTGGAGCAGATTACTGATAAAAAAGTGTTTGAGCACGTCAAGTTCGGCTTGTTGAAATTCAAGGACGTGGGCACTGCAGGCACCAGAAAAGGCGGGCTTATCTACATGGAAGATGTACTGCACAAAGCAATTGAGCTTGCAGGAAAAATAATCAAAGAAAAAAGCCCTGATCTTAAGAACAAGCAAAAAGTTGCAGAAGCAATTGGCGTTGGCGCAGTGGTGTTTGGCGACTTAATCAATGACCGCATCAAGGACGTGCTGTTTGACTGGGACAAGGTGCTTGACTTTGATGGCGATACTGCACCTTATCTGCAATATGCGCATGCGCGTGCCTGCTCCATTATCAAGAAAGCCAAAGAAAACAAGCTTAAGGTTGACAAAAAAGTTGCCTTCACGGCATTGCAAGAGCCTGTTGAGCAGGAACTGGTCATGCAGCTCATGAAATTCCCGTCAGTGGTGCTGGATGCTGCCAACAGCACCAAGCCGCATCTGGTAGCACAATATATAATGCAGGTTGGCAGAAAATTCAATGAATTCTATCACAAATGCCCTGTAGTGCAGGAAGAAGATGCAAAAAAACAGCAAGCACGCTTATTGTTGGTTGACTGCACACGCCAAGTGCTTGCCACTGCCCTTGATTTGCTGGGCATCCAAACGCCTAAAGAGCTTTAATTTTGTCGAAAACCTTATAAGATTTCTACTATTTCCAGTGCGTGGTGGGTGAAGTGAGAAAAGGAACAACAATAGCAGCAACTGGACTGGTTGCATTACTGGGTGGCTGTGAGTTTTTAGGCTTTAGAATAGGGCCGCAGCCAGAGCCAAAATTATATGCAGCGCACTGGGACCAGCCACTTCCGCTGAACACTGATGCTGTGCCAAGCAGCAAACAACCATTGGAAGATATTTCTCAAGCCTTGAAAGCATATGTGTATGCAGATTATGAACGGCGCATCCAAGGTGCACGAGGCGTACCGGTTAATGCTGACTTGTCAGACCAAGAAGATGCGCTTGCGTCGGTCTTAGGCGTGTATGGGTATGGTGACCAGGTTAAGGATGTTGTTGGACGGCGGAACGCACACCGCCTTGCAGCATATTTTCAATCGCACGGATATATTTTCAGGGCAATTACCATTGGCGGCGAAGATGGCAGCTTTGAGCTGCGTAAAATAATCAAGCGTGAGCCTGTTACACGAACCATTATGGGAGCTGAAGCATCATTTGATTTGGTAACCTATGCTGATCCGGTCATCATGAACATTTGGGATTATATGGCTGTTAAAGAGGATGGTCAGCCCGTCATACCTGCTAACACGTATTCTGCGGATCAGGTGGATTATTTTCCAAGCCATGACAATCCGATGGCCAAACAATGGTATAAGGATATGCAAGCAGCATATGACCGCACGGTTGAGGGCATGGACCGCTCGCTTGATCAGCTTATTGAAGGCATGGGTGCTGAACCTGCATTTTTTTTCATCATGGGCCGCAGGTGCCATGTTAAAGGTGTTGGCAGCATATATGAAAATGCCCGGTCTGAAGATGACTTTGTTGAAAAAATAAATAAGGTGTGGAAAGAACAAACAATTATCCACGAAGGCATGCACACTATAGATCATTCTCCGTGGCCGGCAGGGTGTACGATGCGGTATTTGCTTGAGCTGAAATCACACAAAGAAGCACGCTCGTTTTTAGCAGAAATGCACGAGGCAAATGCCTGGCTTGCGTTGGGAAAGTGCTATAAGTTGCTGGTTGATCCTGAGAAAGATGTTGGCCCTTTGAACGAGCACGCACATGCTGCTAAGCTTATCTTATGGAATCTTGCTGCGTACATAACGCGGCACCAAGAACAATTTGAGAATGTTGATTTTGCTGATTTCAAAAAAGAGCAGTCCATTCTGCATATTCTCAAGCAAGGCCATAAGCTCACTGAAGATCAGCTGAGGGCTGCTGCAAAATGGATTTTCGATGAGCTCTATCAAGGGAAGGCAGTTGATGACTGGCTTAAAGAGTCTTTTGCGGCACGCGGCATTCCTATTCGGCAAAGATAAGCTTTTTAATCTTTCTTACTTTCTTAGTCTTATGAAAATCCTTAAAGTGCCCTGCAGTGCAGGTGGATTAGGGAAAGGCTCTGGCGCAGAGCTGGCTCCTGACAAAATTGTTGAGTGCATGAAGCAGTTCTACTTGTCAGAGCAAGGGGTGTTTCCAAACTATGCTGTTGATGCTGTTGCTATTGACCAAAGCAATATTCAGGCAAGCATGCAGGCAATTCATGATAAAGTGCAACAGCTCAAACAGAACTTTATCCTGCTGGGCGGGGATCATTCTGTTACGCATCCTGCGTTCAAAGCCTTTGCTTCGCAGTTCAAGAATGCTGGCATGATCGTTTTTGATGCGCATCCTGATTGCATGCAGCCGTTTAGCGCACCAACGCATGAGAATTTTCTCAGAACACTTATTGAAGAGGGCATTGTCAAGCCAGAAAATGTGGTTTTAGTTGGCATACGCAATTGGGACAAGGAAGAATATCGCTTTTTGCAAGAAAAAAACATCAAATACTATCCTATGAAGGCTCTTGCTTCTGAAGGCCTGCAAACTATCTGCGATGCAGTCATGGCAGCTGCTAAAGATTGGGAAGCATTGTACTTGAGCATTGATGTTGATGCTGTTGATGCAGCGTTTGTGCCAGGAACAGGCTATCCTGAAGTTGGCGGGCTGACTTCCAGAGAGTTGTTGTATTTTGTGCATCGCATTAAGCATCTCAAAAACCTAAAGGCAGCTGATATTGTTGAAGTAAATCCGCCAAAAGATATTGCTGATATGACTGCTCGTTTAGCTGCCAAACTAGCCATAGAACTTCTATAGTATGTATATTCCAGAGTATAGAAACCTTTATAAGTCCACTGAGCATTAGCTACTGTATGGGGAGAATCAAAACAAAATTAATCAAAAGACTTACCTTCCAGTTACTCAAAGAGTACAAAGACGTATTTACTGACAGCTTTGAAGAAAACAAGAAACTTGTAGAAAGACATTTGACCGGGCCAAGTAAAAAGATCAGAAATGTGGTTGCAGGCTACGTGACCCGCCTAAGCAAACGCAAAGAAGAATACTAAGTGAACACACTGTGGGGGGTGTAAGGGATGGCAGACGACAACTCGATATTTATCGGTAATAAGCCGTTTATGAATTACGTGACTGGTGTGGTGATGCAGTTCACGACAAAGAATGCAGAAAACGTGACTGTAAAAGCACGCGGCAAGTTTATTTCTCGGGCAGTTGATGTGGCTGAAGTTGCCTCAAAACGATTCTTAGAGGGCAGTGTTGGTGTCAAAGACATAAAGATTGACTCTGAAGAGTTCCAGAACAACGAAGGCAGGACTGTTCGGGTCAGCACTATTGAGATAAACCTCAGCAAAAGCAATTAATTTTTTTTCTTATTCTAGACAAAAATTTATAAACCGTATGAGTGATGTATATTCTATTGGGCCTGTAGCATAACCTGGATAGTGCGTCCGGCTTCGGACCGGATGATGGGGGTTCAAATCCCTCCGGGCTCATCACGAAGTGAGTGGCCGGAGTCACGAAAACTCTGTTTGAGTATACTCCGGGCTCATTTCGCAGGAAGGGGGCAGGAGTTACGAGAACAAGCTCTTAAACCATTCCCAGAATACTGCAAAAAAGCCTTCGGGTTCCTCTTCTATGGCTGGTTCTGGCTCAACTTCAATAGGCTCAACAAGCTCTATTGGTTGAGGTTCTGGAATAACTTCAGGCGTTGCTGTTACATTGGTTTCTGTTTTGTTTTTAGTTTCTTCAGGCTTTACTTCAGTGGTTTCCTGCGAGCCAGTAAAAGAATCAACAAGGTGCTCCATTGCATGTACGCTGGTTAAGTCTTGTGATTCTAAGACAAATGCTGCTTGTTCGCGGTCTTTGTCAGTTAATCCAGTTAT
>JBFHWZ010000034.1:0-9174 GCA_041599235.1 Candidatus Woesearchaeota archaeon
GATCTCTTTGCAGGTTTTGTCCAAAGTGTTGATTGCTTCTTGTGCTGCTTTGATCCAGTCATCCCACTTGACCAAGCAGAGCCGTTCAGGGCTTGTGCCGTGGCCAGGCAATAGAGGCGCGTAAAACGTAAAGCCGTGCTTGTTCAGGTATTTTCCCAACGGTTTGCCTTCTCCTGGTGTGCACGTAAACCCGTGCAGAAATAGCACTCCTGTTTTCTTGCCCTGCAGCAAATAGGGCTCTGCACCCTTCATGATCTGCACTGGTTGAATGCTTCGACGCCTGATTAAGAAAATGTTCAAGCGCTTGTACAGGTTAAACAACAATAACAGCCCGAAAAAGTATTCCCACATACGCCAGAGAACCTTCTACTGGTATTTAAGCCTAATGCTAATAAAAAAAGAAAAAAATACTGTTTCTTATTTGGCGAAACAGACACTACAGGCTTTTTTCTTTAAGCATTTGCCAAAGCAAAAGATAAAGACGCCAATTGCATACCAGAGCGCCACGGTCATGAAGCCCATGCCTGCTGATTGCATCATATAGCCTTTGACAATGCCCCAAATTCCAATACCTACAATGATTGCGCTAATTGCGAGCCATACAAAGCTGCCTGGTCCACATTCGCATTTCATGCCGCTTGATGCAGCTGCTTTTCTTTTTGCCATAGTATATCCACCTCATTTGATTATGCTGCCTTTTCAGCACCAATGCTATATAAGGTTTTTGGAAAACTATATATAGAGCAAGGGCCTCAGAGGCCAGGATGAAAACATCGCATAAAATACTGGGGGTTATTGCAGCCATTATCATTATAGGCCTTGTGTGGTATGTAAGCAGCAAGCCAGGTATTGTGATAGACCGCTTGGAAGGTGAAGTCTTGGTTAATGGCAATCCTGCAGAGCAGGGAATGAAGCTCAATCAGGCAGATACGATTGCAACAAAGGACGGGCGTGCTGAACTTCTCATTTATGACTCAAGCATTGTTCGCTTGGATGCACATACTGAGCTTGAACTGGCAACCATGACTGCTTCTAAGCTTGGCTTTACGCAGCTTGCTGGCAGGACTTGGACCAAACTGGTCAAATTAAGCGGCATTGATGAATATTCTATTCAAGCACCTGATGCAGTAGCTACTGTTCGCGGCACTGCGTTTGCAGTGAAGATTGTTGATGGTGAAACCCACTTTTCAACTACTGAAGGCACTGTTGAGATTGCTACTGATGATGACAAGATGATGGTAGAACAAGCGCATGCTGCTACTGCAGCTCAGAAAAAGCTTGCTAAAGCAGAATATGTGCTTGATGACTGGCACAAAGGCAATATAGACAAAGACCACGAGCATATTGAGCGCGTGAAAAAACGCTTGAGGGAAAAATACAGGCGATATATTAAGATTGCAAAATCCCAGTATGATGCAACTGATGAGCAGGTTGAGCAAGCGCTTGAAGATAGAATTAATGGCAAGCTTAAGATGCGGGACTTGCTTATGAAGAGGGACCGGCTGCGCGAAGCAAGACAGGATATGGAAGCAGAGCAGCGCCATACAAGAGAAACAGCTGAAGCAGCAAGGGATACCATGCAGAGAGTTGATGACCAAGTAGCGCGCATTGAGCGCGAGCAAGAGCGTATGGAAGAAGTGATTGACAGCATTGATGCAGAAATAGCGCGTGACCAGGTTATTGATGAGCCAGTAGCTGAGCCTTCAGATGAGCCGGTGCAAGAATCCCAGGATGAACCTGAACCAGTAATGCATGACATCACTGATATCATACGTGAACCGTCTCGAGAAGCGAATGACCAGCCTGTTGCATAATAAATTCTTAGTAGCTTTAGGAGCAGGGCTAACTGCAGGGCTGTTGTTAAGTCTCTTGTTTTTAGCAGGTTTTTGGCAAACAGCTCAATTCCGCTTAGAAGATGTTATTGTAACTCCCAAACCAGCTGATCCTTTTATTGTTATTGTAGCTATTGATGATGATTCACTGGCAGAACTAGGCAGATGGCCCTGGGATAGAAGCATTACTGCTGAGCTTATCAGCAAAATTGCTTCTCGGGCAAAAAAAGTTGGTGTTGATATTGCTTTTGTTGAGCCCAGTGATGATGATACTGCCTTGCAGGATGCTATTGCAGACAATGTGGTATTAGGTTCTTTGTACCAAAACTTTGCAATTGCTGATGGTGTTATTGGCAAAGATCCGTTAGTGCCTGTTGTTGCAGCACAGCACGGCTTTGTCAATATCTACAGTGATAAAGATGGCATCACGCGCGCTTTGTATGATATCAAAGGAGCGTTGACCAGCTTTACAGAGCAGATAACAGGTGTGCCTATCCCTGATGAACGAACCATGATCGGCTGGACAGAGCAGCACCAGCACGTCAGTGCGCAAGAGGTGCTTGCTGAAGGCTTTGACCTGTCTGTTTTTGATGATGCGATAGTGCTTATTGGCGGAACTGCTGTTGGCTTGTTTGACATCAAGCAAACACCGTTTGGAAAAATGGCTGGTGTTGAAGTACAGGCAAATTTTGTTGAGTCTGCAGTGCATGATTATTGGGTTACCCGAGAAAGCACTGGAGCAGTTGTGTTGACCATTTTGGCATTAGCTTTGGCAGTGAGCTTGGCTTTGTATTTTTTGGGCTTTGGCTGGAGCATACTGGTGATTATTGCCTTGTTTATTGGCTATATCTTCACCAGTGTGTATTATTATGAACAAGGCCTTATGCTGAACATACTATTTCCATTGCTTGCTATTCCGCTTTCTTATACCCTGACTGCAAGCGCTGAAGCCATTACTGAACGCATGAAGCACGCGCATGTACGCGAGTTGTTTGGTAAATACATATCTCAAGAAGTTGCTGCTGAGCTGATTAAGGACCCAGAAAAAGCAGCTGCTGGTGAAGAACGAGAGATTACTATTATGTTTACTGATATTCGAGGTTTTACCTCAATGGCTGAGAAAATGACCCCTAAGCAGGTTGTTAAGATGTTGAACACCTATTTAGGTACTATGAGTGATGCTATTATTGCAAACAAGGGCGTGATTGACAAGTACATTGGCGATGCCATCATGGCGTTTTGGAACGCGCCGCTTAAGCAAGAGAATCATGCTGCATTAGCAGTGAAAGCTGCTCAGGAAATGCAGGCGCGCGTGCATGCTCTGAACAAAAAAGCTAAGAAAACAGTGCATGTGGGCATTGGTATTGCAACTGGGCATGCAGTTGTTGGCTCAACAGGCACAGAACACCGCTTAGAATACACTGCGTTGGGAGATACGGTCAATTTAGCGTCTCGACTCTGCAGCCATGCTGGCAAAGATGAAATAGTTATTGCTAAAGAGACGCAAAAAAAAGCACAGGCAAAAATTAAGAAAAAAGAAAAAATAAAAGTTAAAGGAAAACAAAAGCCTGTTGAAGTTTATTTGATTTCATAAACAACGCTCACCGATGCTGAGACACTAACATCTTCTGCTTGGATGGGCGGTGCTGCTTTTGCTTCAGCCATGACAGCAACATCATATGACGCTCTAAACGGCACATAATCAAAGCTTGATTCTGAAATGCTCCTTACTTGGCCAACTTGCACATCTAAGCTTTGAGCTAAAGCATGTGCTTTGTCACGAGCATTTTTTGCTGCTTGGTCCATAACGTCTGCTTTTGCATCAGTCAAGGCTTTGTCGCTGAGCTTGAAATTAATGTTTTGCACATTGTTCACGCCATTGCTGACAGCAACATCAAGGTATTCGCCTGCTTTTTTCACATTGCTGGTTGTGACTTTCAATGTGTGCATAACACGATAGCCTTTGAACACGCGCTCTTCGCGCGTCCAGTCATATTCTGGATGGATAGTATACGTGGTTGTTTCTATGTTCTTGTTGGGAATTCCTGCTGCAACTAATGCGTCAATCACGCGTTTGCTGTCTTTGCTGTTAATATCCTGTGCTTGCTCTGCATTTTCTCCTAATGTTTCTATGCTAAGCCACAGTTCAACCTCATCTGGCGAGAAGTCCATCTGGCCCCTGCCTGATGTTGAAATAGTACGGTACTGTGCCAGTTGGTCTTGGTTAACAACTACAGTTCGTTCAACAGGCTGGCAGCTGATAAGAAACAAAACTGAAATAATTGCAATTATGATTGAATTTTTCATTTAGCACCTCACTGATTTGCTTTATTTATTAATTTTGCTAAAAAAAGAAAAAAAAGATTCTTGAATCAGCCTTTCTTAAAAAGGCCTTTGAAAAAGTCAAGGATTTTTTCTATTAGGTTGCGTTGTTCCTTGAGTTCTTTCTCTACTGCTTGAATACGCTCTTCAATGCTTACGCATTTTCCGTCAGCAGCAGTGTTGCTTAAGCATTCGTAGTTGTTTTGGGCATTTTCCCCCAGTTTCTTTTGAGCTTTGAACAGTCCATCAAAGTCGCAATATGCAGGTACGCCATTTTCAACTAACCTTGTTCCTAACTGTATGCAAGCAGATCTGCCGTTTTGCTTCAAACACCCAACACAATCTTCTTTAGCTTCAAGTGCTCTTACAGGGGACTGTGTTCCGGGTTTCATTTGTGCGCAGTGCTTTTCAAAGTCCCGGTACTTTTCAAGCAATCCTTCAGGCACTTCTTCGCCTGCTTCATAATGCTTGTTGATATCATCCTTGAGCTTTGCAAGGTCACGCATGCACAGCCCATATGTTTCTTCAGGAGTTTGCACTGGACTGATTTCTGCTGCGCCAGGTACTTTTCGTGTAGCGGTTATGCGTGAATCTATTACTGCAGGCGAGGGTTGGGGAAGGCGAATTTCGCCAACACCAAAGTCAACATACAACGCATCGTCATGCTCTACAATGAAACCAAGGGTCAGCATTGCATCTTTGTCAATGACAAAGGTTGTCTTTCCGCCTAATTTTGGATGGCTTAGCTCTGCGATTTGGCCATTGACACTGAGCTTTGCTTTTGTTCTAGAGATGTCGATAACCTTCACCAAATAATCTTTATTGAGGTAGGTAAGGGTTGTGCTTTCGCCTTTTTTCAAAGGGTTTGCAAACCAACTTAGCGTATCTAACTCCGGAACTATATTAATGCAGAATGCTGCTGCGTTTCCAGCTATATCAGTTACGGTGAGTTCTGAAAAATCTGCTGTGAAATAACTTTCATCTTCTGCAATGGCATTGGTTATTTCTCCATTGATGTTGAGTTTCGCAGCAGTCCCGCTTACATCAAGCAATTTAAGCTCATAGTGCATTCCTGTGAAAGCCACAAGTGCTGTTTCTCCAGGCCCAACTTTATTGCACAGTTTTGTCTCCGGTTCAGCAGCGCTTACAATTCCTGCGCTTAATACAAACAACGCGATTAACAATCCCATAATTTTCTTCATGTTTAATTCCTCCAAGGCTCTCTGGCCTTTGTTAAAGGTACTAAAGTAAGACAAATATTAATAAGTTCAGTGGAACAATCCACTAAAAGAAGCTCATTAAGGCCTTCTTTTCCTTTACAGAAGGCTCTTTAATGCCCATTTACTGTTTTCCTAAGAACCAGTCTGTGAGGCTAATTCTGACTGTTTTGCCCAGTTTCTTTGTTGCCACTATATTCTTTCCTTCTAGCCCTTGCAAGAGTCTGGTAAGGCTTGTTCGGGGAATGCCCAGCTCCCTGCGGATATTGGCTTGTATCATAGTGTTCTTGTTAGCCATAATCAGCTTGACTATACTCCGCTCTTTAGCGCTTAACGTTTTGAGCAAGTCATCAGCTCTGGTCTTTGGCTTTTCCTCAGCTGTTTTCACTCCTTTTGGTTTTTTTCGCTGAAAGTACCAGACTGTAAAGGCAATCAAAGCAAGGAGTACAAGAACCGGCCAATAATTTATTTTCTCAGGAAGCGTTATGATAGTCTTGTCCAGCTTGACTTCAACATACACCGTCTGGTTGGTAATGCTCAGGTCTTCAAAACCAATACCATCTTTGTAGGTTGCATAAATCCTACAAGATCCTGCAGGAACATCTTTGATAGAAAACGTGCCAAACTTATCTGTTCTAAAATTTGGCGGCTCTACGCAATCAAGCTTAATATCAGCATACCCAACTAAATTATCTAAACTGTCAAGAACAATGCCTTTCACTTCAGCTTGTGCGCTAACAAAAGGAACAAGCAATGAGAGTATGAGCAATGGCAAAAGCCGCTTCATAAGAAAAAAATATTGAATCTGCTATTTAAACTTTCGCTTGCTTCAGCCCTATCTTAGCTAACACCATAGTGTGCATTCTTCGTAGGAATTCGTGCTTGTCTTCTATTTTAAGTATGTCCATATAGCCTTGGAGCGCTAGGTTAAAGGCAAACGGCGATGGTATGTTTGTTTCTATTTCTTCTATCTTGACAGTGCCTTTTTCTATGCCTTCTATGACTTTTTTGGTGTTGTCAATGTCCATGAGGTCTTCTAATACTTCTCTGCGGGTTTCTCTGAGGATGCTGAAGTCTTGGTCTATTCTGCGCAGTGCTGCCATTAATATCATTGAGCTGACTTGCACTCTGCCAACGCGTTTTTTTCTGCCCATGTAATTTCTTAAAATCATTAATGCGCGTGTTGCACAGTGCCTGAAGCGTCGTTTGAACACTTCTGATGTGTCTATTGCTTGGTTCATGATCATTTCTAGCTTGTCTGCTTTCAAGAGCTTAAGTGCTTTGACTGGGCCGAGCTGTTTTGTGCCGCCTATGTAAAATCCATTGTCATTAATGCCTATTTCTACGTCTTTGTGCTGTGTTCTTGAAATTGCAAACGCCACTGCGCGTGAAAGGCAGTCATTGACTCGCCTTCCAAACAAAGTGTGGAAGATTATTTTCTTTTCTTTGTCGTCAGTATAATACTCTACCAGGATTTTCTTGTCTGTTGGCAGTTTTTTAACATAATCATATTGTTCTTTGAAGTAGGTATAGATTGCATTTGCTGCTTTTGCATCAACATACAAATGTTTGTTGATAAAGGCAAGGATTTCTTTTTTGCTTTTCTTTGAGTTGAATTTCTCAAGCATCAAGCGCCTGAACCTACCAATCTCTAAAGCTAAATCATAGCTTAAGGGCAGCATTTCACTGAACCAGCTCGGTACTGTTGGTGGCCTGTTGCTGGTTGCTCGCACTTGTGCTACCATGCCGCGTGCAAACCTAAACTGGTAGGTGCTGCCGCCAAGAACAAATACATCGCCAGGCTTTAGTTTTTCCAAAAAGCCTTCATCAAGCTTGCCTACTGCTTGGTCGCCGATTTTTACTGTGATGTAGCTTTCATCAGGGATTGTTCCTACATTGGTCATGTACAATACTCTGCCAAGCCTGCCTCGTTTGCCGATTTTGCCTTCGTTTCTCCAGATTTTTGCAAAAATATACCTGTCTTCTAAGTCAACAAACTTGCCAGCTAAATAATCAAGGATTTCATTAAATTCTTTTTTGCTGAGGTCTTTGTAGCAATAGCTTTTTTTGATTGTTTTGTATAATTCTTTTTCTTCCCAGACTTGTTCTATGGCCATGCCATCTACTTGTTGCGCTAAGACATCTAATGCATTGGTGGGAATGTGTATTTTGTCTATTTTTTTCTCTAATGCTGATTTTAGGAGCACTGAGCATTCGACCATGTCATCGCGGTCCATTACAATAATTCTGCCTTTGACTTTTGAGTGCAGCTGGTGTCCTGCCCTGCCAGCTCGCTGCAGGAATCGCGCTACTGATTTTGGGCTGCCTAAGCAGATGACTAAGTCAATGAAGCCAATGTCTATGCCTAATTCTAGTGATGTTGAGCATACTACAACTTTGAGTTCGCCGTTTCTGAGCTTGTTTTCTATTTGCAGTCGTAATTCTTTGCTTAAACTGCCGTGGTGTGCTCCAATGTTTTCAGTGTAGCGAGATGGAAATTTGTGTTTTAAGTGATCAACTACGCGTTCTGTTGCTGCTCGTGTGTTTGTAAAGATTAAAGTGGTCTTGTGTTCTTGAATAAGGTTGTCTATGAGTTCATACATTGAGGTGTGCAACTGCTTATGGTCTGCTTCTATGAGATTATCTACTGGACTCATGACTTGCAGGTCCATGTCTTTGATAAACTGCACATCTACTATTTCGCAGTCTCGTTCTGGGCCAACTAAGAACTTGGCAATTTCTTCTAAGGGCGCTACTGTTGCTGATAAGCCAACTCGGCACATGTGTCCTGCTAAGTGATTAAGCCGTTCTAAGGACAGTGATAAGTGGACTCCTCTTTTGTTTTCTGCTAAGGCATGGATTTCATCAACAATGCACCATTCAACTCCTTTGAGATGTTCTCTGAATTTTGGTGAGGTGATCATGATTGCTAATGATTCTGGAGTGGTGATGAGAATATGTGGTGGTTTTTTGAGCATCTTTTGTTTTTCAGAAGCTGTTGTGTCGCCTGTTCGTACTGCAACACGAATGCCTAATTTTTTCCCTGCGATTTCTGCTATTTCTTCTAATGGTTCTTTGAGGTTTTTTGAAATATCATTGTTCAGTGCTTTTAGTGGTGAGATGTACACGCAATAGATTTTGTCTTCTAGAATGCCTTTTTCTGCTGAATCAACTAGTTCGTTTAGTATTGATAAGAATCCAGTGAGTGTTTTTGTTGCTCCTGTTGGTGCACTGACCAGAATGTTTTTTCGTGCATGGATTTCCATAACACCAAAAAGCTGAGGTAAGGAGAATGATTTGAATCTGCTGTAGAACCAGTTCTTAACAGTAGAATTGAGTATGTTTTCTACTTGTTTTGCCGTGTTTGGTTTTTCTTTGTAGGTTATTGCCATTTTAATTAACTTCCATATTGAAAATAAATATCAATACGCTTTCTCTACCCAAAGTAAAGAGGGGTTGTATTTAATGGTTTTTAGCGACGATGTCCAGTGAAATCTATAAGAAGTATATACAGAGGAATTATATCATTCTAAGACTAATCAAGTAGTAAGGAAACCTTAATATGATACCCCTGAAAAGTGATGAAAATCAGTAAGGTTTATATACTATGAAGTATACTTTAGGAGCATTAGATAAACGCAGCCTTGAGGCAGTTTTAGACTCAATAGATGCTGCAGGAGAGCTATTTGGGGTGGATATAACTTACGTGACTGAAGCAAAGCGCTTTGCAAAAAAAGTGTACACAGCTTATTGCGCAGAGCCTGAAAACAACCAGCACAATTGGCTCAGGCAATATCAAACGC
>JBFHWZ010000035.1:0-9083 GCA_041599235.1 Candidatus Woesearchaeota archaeon
TCCAAAGTGTCCCGGGTGCAGTGGAAAAATCGATTATGGCATAACTACCTCTTGGAGCGATAAGGCCAAGGCCCATGAGTGCAATGGCTGCCACACTGTGCTCAAATAATTCTTAACTGCGGAGTAGTTACAAATAGCAAGGTTTTTATACCCTGACTGCGCTTCTAGCCCCTATGGGAAAACCAGATACGTGGCTGGCATACAGCACTGCAGAGCATCAGACAGTCAGCAATGGCTCAATTCGTTTAAGCCCGTACTTGCGCAGGCTCGTAAGAGCAGAAGACAACCGCCTTGAAATCATAGCAACTGCGCGCGGCGCAACAGGCCATGAGTTCTTGCACTTAGACCCAAAATCAGAACAACAGTATCATAACCGCCAAAGAACACATGGCGGCCAGTACAAATACCGCCCAGCAGATCCAAAACTCAATGATTTATTTGTTGCGCGCATGCAGCCTGGCGGCAAAATCATTTTGCCTGAAAGCCACTACAAGCACATTGGCGTTGCACCAACTGGCGGGCAAATAGTTGTGTGCGGCGTGTTTGACCACATTGATATTGTAGCAGCGCACAAATGGAACAACCGCATTTCTGAAGAAGTCTGGAAAGCAATTGACCGCCTGATGATTTCAGGGGAATAAAACCACCAGTTTTTTAAACTTCTAAGACCTAGAATCAATATGAACGTCTTATTTATCTGCAACATGAATATGCATCGCAGCAAGACTGCTGAGCTGTTGTTTAAAGACCGCTTTAACACGCAGTCTGCTGGCCTGTACAACAACCCCGTGTCTGCTGAACAGCTGGAATGGGCTGATCTGGTGGTGGTCATGGAAGATGAGCAGCGATTAGAACTTTCCAAGCGTTTCCCTAAGCAGTATTTGAAAAAGCGAATTCTTTCATTAGGTGTTTCTGATGTGTATGGCTTTAATCAGCCTGAATTGATTGCTGAATTGCAGACTAAGTTTGAGCAAGCCATTCATGAAATTGCTTGAGCGCTTTTTCTTTAGTTGCAAAGATTTTTGTTTCAGCAATACCTACTGCTGTCAGCCTACGCGTTACTTTGTATTGCTTGCCCGGCAACTGAATAAGCGAAATTTCCCATTGAGCCATGCCTGAATAGCGCCTGGCTTATTTCTTATGCCTTGCTCAGAAAAATCCGCAAATCATCCGCCAAAACCGTGAGCTTTTTAAACAGTTCTTAGTTTCTTAACAGTATGAAATTAGCTAATTATGATGCAGCTCTAGAGCCTGAAATCCTCAAGTATTGGGAGACTAAGGATATTTACAAAAAGGCAAAGGAAAAAAACAAAGGAAAAAAGAAATTTTACTTCTTGCAGGGCCCGCCGTACACGTCAGGCAGATTGCATATTGGCCACGCATGGAATAATGCCTTAAAAGATATGGTCCTGCGCTACAAACGCATGAAAGGCTTTGATGTCTGGGACCGAGCTGGCTATGACATGCATGGTCTTCCCACAGAAAACAAGATCCAGCAGATGCTGAAACTGGAACGAAAAGAGGATATTGTCAAGCATGGTGTTGACAAGTTCATCAAGGAATGCATCAAGTTCTCAAGCGATAATGCTTTGCAGATGGACAAGGACTGCGAGCGCTTGGGCATCTGGTTTGATTACGAGACTGCCTATTGGCCTATCAGGAACTCGTTCATGGAAGGTGAATGGTGGTTGATCAAGCGCGCGCATGAGCAGCAGCGATTGTACAAGGCTCCGAGAAGCGCAACCTGGTGTTCTCAGTGCGAAACAGGCCTTGCCAAGCACGAATTAGAATATGATACAGTAACAGACAAGTCTATTTTTGTCAAGTTCAAGGTTGCAAACAAGGAAAACGAATATCTTATCATCTGGACAACTACCCCTTGGACTATTCCGTTTAATTTAGCAGTCATGGTTGGCCCTGAATTGGACTATGTACGGGCACAAGTTGAAAATGAAGTCTGGATTGTGGCTAAAGCCTTGGTTGGCCCGTTAGTTACTGCAGTTGCAGGAAAACAGTTTAGCATCATTGAAGAATTCAAGGGAGAAAAGCTAGAAGGCCTCAAGTACGAGCATCCATTGCACAATGAGATTGAGCACTTTAAGAACATAGAGGCTGAATGGCTGCATAAAGTACTGCTGAGTGCAGAGTATGTTGATACCACTGCTGGTTCTGGATTAGTGCATTGCGCTCCTGGCTGCGGCCCTGAGGACCAGGAAGTGGGCATGAAACATGGCCTGCCTGCCTTTAATCAATTAGATGAGCGCGGCATTTTTGTTGACATGGGGCCGTTTACACGATGGGTTGCTAAAAGAGACGATAACAAGTTCATCAAAGCATTGGAAGACAAAGGTGCTTTGATTGCAGTGACTGATGTTGAGCACGAGTATGCGCATTGCTGGCGCTGCCGCAACCCAATAGTCTACAGGACAACACCGCAGTGGTTTATGAAAGTTGAAGATCTCAGGGACAAGATGGTCGAGGACAATCAGGATGTGTACTGGTGGCCTGAGCGGGGCAAAAAGCAGTTTGACCAGTGGACCAGCAACTTGAAAGATAACTCAATCACCAGACAGCGCTTTTGGGGAACACCAGTCCCTATCTGGGAATGCACTGCCTGCAAAAACATCACAGTCATTGGCAGCATCAAGGAATTAAAAGAAAAAGCAGTCAATGCTGTTCCTGAAGACCTGCACCGTCCGTGGATTGACCACGTGAGAATCAAATGCGCATGCGGCGAGGAAATCACCAGAATCCCTGATGTGCTGGATGTCTGGCTTGATGCAGGCACCTTAAGCTGGAACAGTCTGGAATATCCAGGCAAGCAGGATGATTTCAAGCGCTTGTATCCTGCTGATTTTATTTTAGAAGCAACTGAGCAGGTCCGCTTGTGGTTCAGCATGCTGAGCATCTGCTCAGCAGTGGCCTTGGGCAGCAATTGTTATCAAAACGTGTACATGCATGGCATGATTTTGGATTATCAAGGCATGAAAATGAGCAAAAGCCTGGGCAATATCATCAGCCCGTATGAGGTTGTTGACAAGCACGGCGCTGATGTCATGCGCTTTTACATGATGCAGACCAATGCTGGTGTCAATATTAATTTCAGCTGGGAAGATGTGAAAAACAAGCAGCGCGCTTTGGTTGTTTTGTGGAACATCCACAAATTCCTGATTGATCTTACCAGTACGCTTGACCTGAATCCTGCACAGCTTGATGAAGCTGCAGTTAAGAAACTGTATGGTGATGAGGAAAAATATATTGTCAGTAAACTGCACAGCACCATCAGGAACGTGACCGGGCTCTTTGAGGCCTACCGGCTTGACGAGGCTATTGCGCCTGTTGAAGAGCTGTTCCTTGACCTGAGCAGGACCTATATCCAATTAGTCAGGGATAAAGCAGCTGTTGGCGAGCGCGCAGACCAGGAAGTGGTTGCGCAAGTCATATACAAAGTGCTCATAGAGACCTTGAAGATGCTTTCCACTATTGCTCCATTTATAGCAGAAAAAATGTACTTAAACGTACGAGAGGTGTATCAGCTTGATCACGAGAGCATCAGTTTCTATGACTGGCCAAGCTTTGATGAAGCAGAGATTGATGAAGAACTAGAAAACGCAATGGCGATTGCTAATACAGTCACCCAGTCTATTTTGGCTGGGCGTGAGCGCGCTAAATTAAATGTGCGCTGGCCGGTGAAAGCTGTTGCTGTGCTCAGCGAGGATACTGCAGTGAAAAACGCAGTTGAGCGCCTGCAGGAGCTGATCAAGCACCAGACTAATGTCAAGGCCATCACGGTTACAGAAAAAGTCGAGGGTGTGAAAGAGCTTGTGCGCTTGAATTTTGAGGCTGTTAAGAAAACCTTTGAAAATAATGCTCCGAAGATCATTGCTGCCTTTAGCCAGGAAAAAGCAGAGACTGTGCTTGCGAACATCAAGAAAAAAAGCAAGCATTCCCTGAAAGCAACTGATGGCACTTTTGAACTATTGCAGGAGCACATCACTGTTCAGCGCGAAGTGCCAGGCCATTTGGTCGAGCAGACCTTCAGGCAGGGCGCCATTCTCTTGGATAAGTCACGCACGCCTGAGCTTGATGCAGAAGGTTTTGCGCGGGAGATTATGCGTCGTGTGCAGATGGCCAGAAAGCAGGCTGGTCTTGAGAAAAAAGATGAGATCAGTTTATACCTGAAGGTTGATGAAGACTTGGCTGCAATGCTGAAGCCGTTTGAGAAAAAAATCGCAGAAAAAGTTGGTGCAGAGCACCATTTCAGGCTGGGTACAGGCGTTCCTGCAAAAAAACACCAGCATGAAGAAAAAGCAGAAATCAAGAAAAAAGAGATTGAGCTATTTTTTGATAAAACCTAGTCTCTAACCTATATATTGAACTTCAAGCATGTTTTTAAAGCAGGTATTTAAATCAATAGTTAACACAGCGAAGAGGCAACAGTGACCCTCTTCTTCTGAACAATGGACCATATACGAGTGAGTGATAAGACGCGAAAAAAAGTAGAAAAGCTCCTGCAGCTCAATGAGCCAAGCGACCTGAACAATACGCTGGTGGTGCTGCTCATAGTAGTGATCGTTGCCCTTCTGGGCATATTGTTAATTCTATAAGAATCGAGCAGAGCAAGTGTTTCTGTCGCCAGACCTGAACTGCAAGGCAGTTACTATGCGCAATGACAAAAAGTTTTAAATAACCCGCCCTGCATGCAATACACAATATGAAAAAGAGTTTGATTATCTTCCTACTATTATTAGTTGGCACAGTCCAGGCGCTTTCACTCATACCATGCAGTGATGAAGATGGTCCTAAAGACCTGAATGATCCTGTTTCTGCTATCAGCCATGGAGCTGGCGCATCAAACAAGACCCACAATGTGCAGGATTACTGTGTGCATGCCAAAGGCGGCATCAATGTAAACTATAGCGAATGGGTGCGCGAATGGCATTGTGTTGATGATGTTCTTACGTATACTGACTTCAAGTGCCAAGACTGGGGCTTTGAGGAATGCTATACTGCAAATAATGAAGGATTCTGCAGAGGCTATAGTTCAAATCCCTCGCCTTTTGAGAATGCCAGCTACAATCTTCCGTATCAGCTAAATGAAAGCACGTGCGGTGATGGCAGAATTGAAGTGCCCTTGGAAGACTGTGACCCGCCTGGTGGCTTTTGCAGAAATACCTGGGGCGCTGAAGGCGCGTGCGGCTTTGACTGCTTCTGCCTTGGCGGTGCAGATATCCTGATTAAATCATGCGGCGACGGCAATGTGACTGGCATTGAAGAGTGCGAAGAAGACTTAGACTGCCTTGGCACAGATGATGTCTGCAATAACTGCGGCTGTGTCAATGCCTCAACCTTGATTGTGCCAACCATCAATCTTACCAATAGCACCAATACAACTGCTGCAAATACAACAAACGCAACTGCAGCTAACACTACAGCTGCAAAGCCATCACCAATCACCGGCGCTAGTGTTGCAGCACCAAAAGCAGTCACTAAGCTTGCTGAAGAGGTTGTTGAGACTGTTGCAGAGGAAAAAACAGGTGTTCGCATAACTTCAGGCATCACCCACATCCCCCTTTCGCTCTTTAATTGGCTATGGGGGTTATTCACATGAAATATGCAGTAGTTATAGGATTAGTGCTGCTGCTTGCCAGCATGGCAAGTGCGCAGATTGTGCTGACAGAAAAGGACTTGCTTGAAACAGAATGCGGCGATGGTGTTCGCGAAGGCTTTGAGATGTGCGAGCCAGAAACCGAATTTGATTTTTGCGAGGCAGCAGGTAAAGTATTAGGCATTGTCATGGTGTGCAATGAAAAAACCTGTGATTGCCTGCCCACCAGAAAAGACTGCGGCAACCAGATACGGGAAGGTGCTGAGTTCTGCGATCCTGGTGAAAAAGAAGACAAAGAAGAAAATGATTTTTGCGATGAATTAAGTGATGTTATTGGGCAAAAAGTGCTCTGTGATGATAAAACCTGCTTGTGCAAGCCAGATACAGCCTATGTCAAGCCTGCTGTTTGCGGCGATGGCAAGATTGAGAAGCAGGAAGAGTGCGAGGAAAACAATGACTGTATTGCCGGCTTTGACTGCCTGAACTGTGCGTGTGTGAAGCGCGCAGATCCAACTGCTAATGAGACTGTTGTTGAGGAAGTTGAGCCAGAAGATGTGCTGCAGCAGATTGCCTTGACTGAAGGGGAAAAGCATCCCAAGGACTATGCGCTTGATGATTATGTGGGCATCACCTTAACGCCTATTCTTGCACGTGATGTTGAAGACGAGATTGTAAATCTTGAGTATGAATATGAGAATGGTTCTATTGTCACCCTGGGCATTGTGGTTGAGCACAGTGTGGTGCAGGAAACCCAAATGGTCCCTTATACTAAACCAACGTTTTATGCGTCGCTATCAGAAAAAACCTATCAGGGCATTGTAAATGCAGATAATTTCACTGAAGCTATTGAAGCTGCTGTTGAAAGTGATGAGCTTACGTACAAGCCTAAAGGCTTTTTCAGGCGCATTGGCTGGTTTTTCAAGACCTTATTCAGATGAAACACGTGGTGGTACTGGCATTGATGCTTTTAGTTAGTTGTGTTCCTGTGCCTGACGAGCTTCCAGCAGAAAAGCCAGTTGCAGAGCCAGTAACCACAGCTGAAGTGCAGATTGTCAGGACTCCTGAAGTGGTTGAGACTGTGGTGCAAACAAGCCCAAATCAGATAGTGACGTACGGTTTTAACAAATACGATGATTTGGTGTCAATCAAGACACCGGAAGGAGAAACAACGTTCTGGTATGATGAGTATGGCAAGCTGACGACGGTTAATGAAGGCCAGGTTAATTTTTCATATGCAGGCTCTCAGCTGGTGCAGATACAAAAAGCATTTGCCTCAGTTGATCTTGCGTACAATGCCTTTGGCGACCTTGTTACGGTAGACAATGCAGAGACGCATACGTTCAAGTATGATGCCAATGCAGAGCTTGTTGAGTACAAACGCGGCAATGCTCCTGCAACCACGTTTGAGATTGCTGGCAACAGGACAATAAAACTGGTGCGCAGCTATATCGATACTATTTTCAGGTATAACGAAGAAGGTTTGGTCAAGAATGTTGACCGGAATGACAATCATATCATCATCGCCTACGGCAGGGAAGATGCTTTGGCAAGCTTTAGCGGCTCCATCTACGGTGTTGGTGAAACTATTAGCTACAATCCCCACAGCATTGAGCTGGTAAGCAACAGCAGGCCTGCAGAGTTTACAGGCCATGACCGCCTGAGACCAAAGCTCTTTGAGCTGTATGCCTACTGCACTATGCTCAGAAGAACACCAGTGTTCTTTGATCCTATAGCATATGTGCTTGCCAACAACATCTACGGCTATACAGTCACTGACTATGTGCTCAAAGGCTATTATTGTGAGTTTATACAATGAAAAAAGCAAAAGAAACACCACTGGCTGAAATTACGCTGAGAAAATATGAAAAGCCCTACAAGCTTAAAGACAGGGAATTAACTAAGAAACTGTGCTTGAGCATTGGCTTGTTGCAGCCAGGTGACTCCCGCGATGTTATTGTTGATGTGCTTAATGTCCTGGTTAAGTCAGATAAAGAGCTGAACAGCAGGGAAATCGAGGACTTGGTTGTTGCAGAGCGCAAAAAGCACAAACTGCCTTTGTTGGGCATTGCCAGCAGCAATATTCGACGGCAATTAAAGCGATTAAAAGACCTGTTCTTGATTGAGCGCAACGGCAACAGCTACCGGTTCACTGAAAATGCCCCGTTGCCTGAGATTTTTTCTGAAAAAATTGAAAAGTATTACTTGAAGACCATTGTTGAACGCGTGAGGGAATACTTTGAAGCGATTAACAAGTGATGCAGTGTACATGCCGCGCGAAGATTCGTTGATGTTAGCGCAGGAAGTTCGAAAGTATGCCAAAGGCAGCGTGCTTGATATGGGCACTGGTTCTGGCGTGCAGGCAAAAGAAGCAGCGCATAGCAAAAAAGTAACCAGTGTTCTTGCTGTTGACATCAACCCTAAAGCCATTGCGTACTGCAAAAAGCACCTGAGCGATCACAAGATAGCGTTCAAGGTCAGCGACTTGTTCAAGAAGGTGACTGGGCAGTTCGATACACTTATTTTCAACCCGCCATACCTGCCCAAAGACCACAAAGTGTATGATGCTGCCTTAGAAGGCGGCAAAAAAGGCTATGAGACCCTGCAAAGGTTTATTGAGCAGGCATCAGCGCATTTGAAGCCTGATGGGATTATGCTTTTGGTGTTTAGTTCCTTGACCAGAAAAAGCAAAGTTGATGAAATTCTTGAAAACAACCTGTTTGAGCACAAGCTTTTGCACAAAACGCGCTTGTTTTTTGAGGAATTGTATACGTACAAGGTCATGAAAAGCAAGCTGTTGAGACGTTTGGAGAAAAAAGGCTTGAAGTGCATTACGTATTTTGCTCGTGGCAAACGCGGACTGGTGTATTCTGCTGCGTACAAGCGCAAAAAAGTGGCTGTTAAGGTAAAACGGCCTGAATCGCGCGCAGTGGGCAGGCTGGCCAATGAAGCTAAAACACTCAGAGCAGTGAATAAGAAGAAAATCGGTCCAAGACTCCATCTGGCTGACAAACAGTTCTTGGTTTGTGAGTTCATTGATGGCCCTGCAATGGTCAAATGGATGGAAACAGCAACCAAAGCACAGAAGAACAAAGTGGCAAAGAACATCTTAGAGCAGTGTTTTATCCTCGACAACATGAAGCTGAACAAAGAAGAGATGCACCGGCCGCTAAAGCACATTATTATTTCAAAAAAAGGGCCGGTTATGATTGATTTTGAAAGAGCGTACAAGACAAACAATCCGCACAATGTCACCCAGTTCTGCACATTCTTGATGAACAGAAAGTTTGTAACAGGTGCAAAAAAGCGAAAGCTGCTTGCATTGGCCAAACAGTACAAGAAAGACCCAACTGTGTTCAACACCATACAAGGGATATTTCGTGGATGACTTGGAAGAAAAAGTCAAAAAGAGCAAGCATCAGGTGCCGCCGCAGCGCGGCCAGCAGTATGATGTTTTTGTCTTAGCATTTGCAAAAGA
>JBFHWZ010000036.1:0-9015 GCA_041599235.1 Candidatus Woesearchaeota archaeon
CGATGTTGTCCGTCGGCGACTGCTGCAATTATTACACTTAACGGTTGATGAAGAGAAGATTTTCTGCAAAGGCATTTTTGATTTCCACGCAGGCGAAACAACCTGCAAAGATATTGTTGCTGCACTTGAGGCTGGAAAGACAGTCATCATCGATACCTCTGCATTTTCCGGCAGCCTTGAGATTCTCATCGGCAGCCTGGTTGCGCAAGAAGTGCTGGAAAAAGGCAGCAATGTATTTTCTGCTATTGCGCGCGAAGGCCGCAAGTTCAAAGTCGGACTGACTGCCATCACCCAGCTGCCCAGCCTGATTCCGCGGGAAATCCTTGCCAACATGAACACTAAAATCATTTTAGGCACTGAACTTAAGCCCGAGCGCCAAGCTATCATCGAAAGCGCTTCGCAGGACTTGAGTGCTGATGACCGCACCATAGCAAGCCTTGACAAGGGCGAAGCTTTAGTGAGCAGCACCTTTGTGGCATTTGCAACGCCCATAAAAATCCCCTTCTTTAACCCACAACCAGCGAAACCATTAAAAACAAGCTTTTCTGGAATACACCTTAGCTAAAAGATGGTGACTGCAACTGAGATTGTCAAGATAGGTGAACTAGCGCTCACGCTCAGGCAGTTTGGTGAGCAAGAGCAGCAAATCATTCTTCATTTTCAAGAGCGCATGAGCAGCATTTACTTGCACCGCAAATACGTGGCACAGTTGCTTGCCCAAAGCAAAGCCTTGCGCAGCCATGACGAGCCCGGGGCACGCCTTGAGCTGCAGCGCTTGTCCAAGCGCATCAAGGGAGAGGTCCTGACTAAATTTGGCGATGTTATCCAATACGAGCAGGAAGAAGAAACTTTGCTGGGCCAAGAAGCAGCAGTTGTCGACGCTGAGAAAAGTGTGCTGCAAAAAGAGCTGGGTATGCTCGCAACAGGCGACGTTATCGGCGATGCAGCCCGCAAAAAAGTAAAAGCAGCCATCAAAACCCTGCAGAAGGCGCTTGAGCACGAAGGAACAGCAGGGACCATTATTTCTGAGCTCAAAGAGATACTGAAGAACTTACGCACCATCATCAAAACACAAAAAGACCTGCTAGCACTGGAAATGCAGGCGCTTGAGGTGTTTGAAAAAGCACCCCAGCTTGATGTGGAAGGTGCACGGCAGCTGCGCGATGCAGAAGAGCTCTTAGAAGGTGTTGTGTACAGCCTTGAGCAAAGCATACGCAGAGAAAAAAACGAATGCCTTGGCCCGCTGAACAAGTATTTGAAGAAAAAAATGAGCATAGCGACAACTGTGCACGATTTAGTAAAAAGCCAGCCGCGCATAACCATCAAAGATATCAAAAAGGACCTGCGCCAATTCACCAAACCAGAAGAAATTACTGAATATATGCGCGAACTGTTTGAGCACGCCCACTTGTTAGATGCTGAAGCTCGCAGAAAACTCCCTGAATTTGTACGCCATTCAGAAAAACTCAGGAAAATTGAAGCTCAACAGGTCATCATTGATCCGCGCACCGGTGTCTTGAGCCAAAAGCATTTTGTTGAAAACATTGTACGCATTGTTGGAGAAGAAGTGCAGAAAAACCACCCGCTCTCGATTATCATGTTCGACATCGACCATTTCAAGCCCTTTAATGATACCTTTGGCCATGCCTTAGGTGATCAAGTGCTGGCATGGATTGGCAAACTCCTGCGCAATAACATCAAAGGTTCAGACTTGGTTTTCAGGTATGGTGGCGAAGAGTTCATCATCGTGCAAAAAAACACCTACAGTGAAGAAGCATATGATGTTGCTGAACGCTGCCGTGAAGCAGTGCAGAACTTAAGCGGCAGAACACTGCGCAGCTGGGCAGTGGAAAATCCTGAACTGCTTGAAAAAGGGCTTGGTGAAAAAACAATCACTATCAGCGGCGGTGTGGCGTGCATGCAATTAGGCACCCCGCCAGACAAAGAAATGATCAGCCCTAAAGAATACCCGCTTATTGCAAGCATTTTAGTTGGCATTGCTGATGCGCTCTTGTACCAAGCAAAACAAAAAGGACGCAACAGGATTGAAAACATTCCTGGCGCGCTGAGCTACAACCAGTTTATGGAGCACCGCGATAAAGCAATTGCTCTTAAAGAATAAGCCAAAAGTTTTATAAGTTACAAAATCAATCTATTCTCTAATGGTGGGGGGTCTTGAATTCCAGTTGGAGATAGTTGACGATAGGGTGTTTGCTCACGTACTAGGCGTTGTCAGCGATCCAGTAACAAACCGAGAATTACAGCGCAGGCCCTTGCTGCTCGGCTCAAAACTACCCTACACTGGCGTACGGCATTGTCCAGGACTGCTCAAGCGGCTTACTGCAATACGCAGCATGACCAACACTGACAATGCGCTTGATTATTTTACGCCGCCAAACCATTTTGCGCCTGAGCTTGATCTGCTTGATGAACTCTATGCAGTGAGCGCACTGGTGCAAACAGCAGCAGCACTTGATCCGCGCATCAAAGGAGACCCTCCGGGCGATCGCCACATTGTATTTGTTGGCGCAGATCCCATGGACCTGTCTACGATGCAAAAAGTGTATACGCTCACCAAAGACATCTGGAAAAAATGGACTGTCGGCCCGTTAGAACACGCCTATGCCATCATTCATGATAAGGCTGATCCGCGACCGCGCGTCCAACACTATTGGGCAGAACGAATATGAAATTTGCACATCTTGCTGACTGCCATCTGGGTGGTTGGCGCGAACCAAAACTCAGAGAAGCTAACACGCAGAGCTTCGTGCATGCAATTGATTATTGCATCAAAGAAAAAGTTGACTTTGTTCTTATTGCAGGTGATTTGTTCAATACCTCTTTGCCGTCAATGGAAGCACTGAAAGTCGGCGTTGAAAAACTCAAAGACCTCAAGGACGCAAAGATTCCAGTTTATGTCATTGCAGGCAGCCATGATTTCAGTCCCAGTGGCAAGACCATGATTGACGTGCTCGAAAGCGCCGGCTTGTTCAAAAATGTTACCCGTGCAGAAGAAATTGACGGCAAGCTGAAGCTGCAGTTTACGCGCGACCCAAAAACTGACACGAAAATAACTGGCTTATTGGGTAAAAAAGGCGGGCTTGAAAAAGAATATTACTACGAGCTGCTCACTGAGCACTTAGAAGCAGAGCCAGGCTATAAGATTTTCATGTTCCACTCACCGATTAATGAGCTCAAGCCAGCAGATCTTGCCGGCATGGAAGCTATGGGCATCTCTATGCTCCCCAAAGGGTTTAGTTATTATGCTGGCGGCCATGTGCACGTTGTGCAGCATCAAAGCCTGCCGGGCTATCAACATATTGTGTATCCAGGGCCGACTTTTCCCAATAACTTTGCTGAGCTTGAAAAGCTCAAGTGCGGCAGCTTTGTCATAGTTGAAGACAATACCCCGCAGCACCTGAAAATTGAGCTGCGCCCCACGCACAGCATCAGTGTTGATGTGAACAACAAAACACCTGCTCAGGCGCAAGAACTGATTGAGCAGCAAACACGGGCAGTACCTGCAGAGAATGCCATTATCACCATCCGCGTAGCAGGCACGCTTGAGGGAAAAGTGTCTGACATTGATTTCAAAAAAATATTTGATGACCTGTATGCACGCACTGCGTATTGTGTTCTCAAAAACACCAACAAATTAACCAGCAATGCCTTTCAGGAAATCAAAGTCAGCCAAAGCTCTGTTGAGGACATAGAAGACGCTATGATTGCTGAGCATGCAGGACAACTCAAAGCGCTCAGCCCTGAAAAAGAAAAACAAGTCATCAAGGACCTGCTCAGAGCATTTGATGGTGAAAAAGACGAAGGAGAAAAAATAGCTGATTTTGAAAAACGCATCAAAGCGCATGTTGACCAGATACTGGGCATGGAATAACTACTTTCTTTTTGCTGTAATATCAACATACGGCTTGCGCTTTTTTTTCTTGAACAAGCCAAACAGAAAAGCAATAATCGCCAGCACTATGATAAGAGGAATTAACGCAATCAAGATGTTTAAGGCAAGGAACAATATAAACAAAACCGCCAGCAGAATAATAATGGCAGTGATTAATCCTCGAAGACCGCGAACGTGAACAACTCTCATGGGCTCTTACGCAACATAGTTCTTGGAAAGGGAATAGCATCCTTGATGTTATCAAGCTTGCACAGCCAGGCAATCACCCGTTCAACACCCATGCCAAAACCTGCATGCGGCACGGCGCCGTATCTGCGCGAATCAAAGTACCATTCATAATGGTCAGGATGTTCACCGCTTTTTTTCAGCATTTTTTTCATTGCTGCAATATCAAGGTCCCGGTCAGAGCCGCCAATGATTTCCCCATACCCTTCGGGGGCCAGCATGTCAAAGCACAGGGCTTCTTTTGGATTGTTCTTGTCAGCAGGCTTGTAAAAGGCCATGATCTCTTTAGGATAGTGCGTGACAATCACCGGCTTGTCAAAATGTTTCATGAGCTTGTCTTCTTCAATGGTCCTGAGGTCCTTGCCCCAGGGAATGTTGAGTTTTTCTTTTTTCTTGAGAAAGTCAAGCACGTCTGCATATTTCATGCGCTTAAAGGGCGCTTTTATTTTTTTGAGCTTTGCAACATCCTGGCCAAGCTCTTTGAGCTCGTCTGCGTTTTGCTTTACCACCTGCTGCACAATATGCGCAACCAACCCTTCTGCTTGGTCGCAGAGCTCATCAAAACTCTGCCAGGCAGTTTCAACTTCTGCCATCCAGAACTCAGCCAAATGGCGTGATGTTCGTGAGCGCTCTGCGCGAAAGCACGGACTGATGCAATACACTTTTTCCAAGCTTGCAATTGCAGCTTCGCCATACAACTGCCATGATTGGGTGAGATAGGCAACATCATCAAAGTATTGCACTGAAAACAAAGTTGCGCCGCCTTCGCACGCAACAGGCGTCATAATAGGCGGCGTGAACTCAATATAACTATTGTTTTCAAAATAATCGCGAATAGCCTTGAAGACTGTTGCGCGCACTTTCATGATGGTGCTCATTTTTTTGCTGCGCAGCCATAAATGACGCACATCCAACAAGAATTCAGGGCTTTGATCTTTAGTTATGGGAAAGCGCTCAGCTTTGCCAACCAAGGTAACCTTGCTTGCCTTAACTTCATAGCCTGTTGGCGCGCGCTTGTCCTGCTTGATGGTTCCTTCAACAATGACTGAGCTTTCAATGCTTGCTTGCTCAGCTGCTTCCCAGGTCTTTTTGTCAACAGACTCTTTAGGAATAACACATTGAATGATGTTAGTCCCATCGCGCAGAATAAGAAACGCAAACTTGTTGCTCTTGCGCTCCCGATACACCCAGCCTCGCAGAGCTACCTTGCCACTTCCTTTTTTCATAGCATCTGCAATGCTTAGGCATTTCATCATAGTCTGCAAACAAGCAGTACTTTAAATATCTTGCGAGAACGCTGCCATGGTCGGCTTGACTGCAGTGAGCCAATCAGCCAAGCTCATCTTGATGCTTTTAGTATGCAGGCCAGCATTAAAATTCACCAGCGTATTTCGCTCAATTGCCGTGTCAGCATAGACCGGCAGATTGAACAAGTTGCCAAACGGCGGAACACTGCCCACCACGCAATCAGTTACCTGCTTGACCTCTTCAGGAGTTGCAAATGCCAAACGGTCAGTTGCAAGCACTTTTCGAAATGCTTTTAGATGTATTTTCTTATCGCCGCTCACCACTGCCATGAGAAACTGGCCTTTGCTTCGCAATACCATTGCTTTCATGCCTGATCGTAAATCAGTTTTCCTAACCTTGCTGGCTTCTTCAGAGGTATGCACGGGCTCATGCTCCATGGTTTCATAGCTGCAGTTGAGGCTATCAAGCAATGAGCAGATTTGAGAAAACACTGCTTCGCTCATGGTGATAAGCGTTCAGGATCGCGAGGAAACATAACTGCTTCGCGAATATTGGGCAAGCCTAAGAGCATCTGCACTAACCGGTCAACACCCATGCCAAAACCGCCATGCGGCGGCATGCCGTACTTGAAGGGTTCTAGATAAAAGCCAAAATCCTCAACCTTCAAACCTTTACCTGCAATCTGGCTCTTCAGAACATCATGGCGGTGCTCACGCTGGCCGCCAGAAGACAGCTCAACGCCGCGGTACTCAAAGTCAAAGCCTTTGCTTACCTCGCCATCAGTCATGATATAGAACGGCTTAATTGAATAAGGCCATTCAGTAATGAAATACGCTTCGTTCTTGTATTTTTTCTTTACTAACTGACCAAGCAGTTTTTCATCTTCAGTGCCAAGGTCTTCACCGTCAGGAATCTGCTTGCCTGCTTCTCCTAAGAGCTTCACTGCATCAGCATAGCGTACGCGCGGAAAGGGCAGCTTTGGAACAGCAATAGTCACGCCCAGTATCTCAAGCTCATCCTTGGCTGTTTTCTTCACTTCTTTGCATACTGCAACAAACATGCGCTCAAGCACTTTGAGCACATCATCATAGTCATTAATCCAGGCCATTTCAAAATCAAAATGCGTGAACTCAGCCAAATGACGGGTCGTATGGCTTTTTTCTGCCCTAAAGCTTGGCCCAATCTCAAAGACTTTGTCAAAGCCTGATGACAGCACTGCTTGCTTGTATAATTGCTGCGACTGGCTCAAGTACGCAGTCTTGCCATAATAGTCTAATGAGAATAGTGTTGCACCGCCTTCTGCGCCCGCCCCTATAAGCTTGCTGGTCTGAATCTCAATAAAGCCTTCAGCAATCATAAACTTTCTGAGCGCTGCATTGACCTTGCTCCTGAACTTGAACACTGCCATGTTTTTCGGATTGCGCAGGTCAACAACACGATGATCCAAGCGCGTATCAAGATTAGAGTCGATCTTGCCGCTGATATCCAAAGGAATAGGTTCAGCTTTAGACAGCACGTCAATAGCATCCAGGTGCAGTTCTTTATCGCCGCTCTTGAGCTTGCTGGCTGCAAGTTTTCCTGAAACAACCACCACGCTTTCCTTAGGAATAGCCTCTATGTCCTTAAAGTACTTGTTATCAGGAAAAGCTGTTGCCTGCATTTTGCCTGTGCGATCGCGCACATGCACAAACGCAATCTTGCCAAGGTTTTTCACATTTTCTGCCCAGCCGGCAATGACAATGCTATCGCCTTCGTTGAGCTTCTGAGCATCCTGTGCATACACGCGTTTGGTCAAATCAATCATTTTTTCAGCTTAATCTGCAGCATTAAGTCCTCAAGTTTTTCCAGGCCGTATTTAATGGCATCGAATTTTTTCCGAACAGGAATATTGCGGAAATCAAACAGCATCAGCTCGCCATACAGTTCTGCAACCACGTCGCGAATCTGCGCTGCTGTTGCATAGTCACCATTAATACTGTTATTAATAGCTTTCCGTACCAGCTCGCCAACCAGGTCGCAGATGCCCTGCAGATAGATGTTAGTGTCAACACCTAACTCTTGTGCTGTTGGAATCTTTTTTTTGGAACTAAAGCTTACATACGACGCTGCTTCAACATACTCTTCAAGCGCTTCTCCATAGGCTCCCACTGACCGCAAGCGAGCATCTTTTTTGAGCAATGCATTCATCTTTGCAATGCCTGCTTTGGCCTGCTTCAATTCCTTGGTGGCTTGGCTGAGCTGGCTGCGGTGCATAGCATAAATAGCTTTTTTGCTTTGCTTCAATACACCTCTGCTGAGAATAATCAGGTTTTCGCGCAGCTTGTCAAACTGCTCAACATCCTTGCGCAAAGCTGCAAAGGCTTGTTTGTCAATCATTCTTCTTATTAGCCTCGGCAATATTTTAAATGTATCGAAAGTTTTATATATATAGGACAGCAGTTTTTGAGTCAAAAGAGAGGACCCATGCCAGAAAGTGTTTTAGGAAATGTCATACAATTTTTTGCAAAGATCGGCATCTATGATGTGGTATTGCCTTTCTTGCTTGTGTTCACTATCGTATTTGCTATTCTAGAAAAAACCCGCGTGCTGGGCACAGAAAAAGTAGGCGGTGAAGTCTATCCGCGAAAAAACCTGAATGCCATGGCAGCGTTTGTGATTGGCTTTTTGGTTATTGCCAGTGCACAGCTGGTTGAAGCTATTACGCGCATCAGTGCCAATGTGGTTGTGCTGCTGATGCTTGCAGTATTTTTCCTCATGCTTGTCGGCACGTTTTTCCCAACCAAAGAAGAAGTTGCCCTCAAAGGCTGGTGGCGCAACAGCTTCATGGTCATCATGTTTGTTGGCATTGTCTTTGTGTTCTTAGATGCAATCAAAACACAAAGCGGCCAAAGCTGGCTAGATATCTTCTGGCGATGGCTCACCAGCTTCTGGACCTCAACAGCAGTTGCCAGCATCATCCTCATGATTTGCGTAGTTATCTTTATATACTTCATTGTCAGAGAACCTAAGAAAGAAGAAGAGAAAAAAGGGGAAGAATAATGTTATTTCAAATTGGCTTCAGGGGCGGCGGCTTTCAAAACATATTTTATTACCTCCAGCAATGGGGCGTTATTGATGTCTTCATACCCTTCTTGCTTATTTTCACCATACTCTTTGCAGTACTTCAAAAAGTAGAATTGCTTAAAGAACGCAGATTTAATGTTGCTATTGCAATCAGTATTGCTCTGCTGGTTGTTATTCCGCACATTCTCGGAACCTATCCACCCGGAGCAGATGTGGTTAATATCATCAACACCAGCATTCCAGAAGTAGCACTGCTGTTCATTGCAGTTGTGATGGTTCTTATGATGCTTGGCCTGATGTTTGGCGAGCAAGTGCGCGGTGGCTATGTTGGCGTCACGTTAGGTGTGATTTCAACCATCATCATCATAATGATTTTCATAAGCTCACTAAGCCCAATACCCATTCTTATGAGAATTGATCCTGCACTGCAATCATTAATTGTCATACTGTTAGTCTTTGGACTGATCGTATACTTTGTTGGCAAATCAGACAAATCGGATGAAGAAAAGGCGATACATTCAAAAAAACTTCCAGAAGAAATTTGGTTTGGTAAAAGAGCTAAGTAA
>JBFHWZ010000037.1:0-8724 GCA_041599235.1 Candidatus Woesearchaeota archaeon
AAGAACTGCGAATGATGAAAAAAACTGCTTACTTGATTAACACCAGCAGAGGGCCTGTTGTTAATGAAAACGCCTTAGTCAAAGCATTAAAAACAAAACAAATTGCAGGCGCTGCATTGGATGTGTTTGAGTTTGAGCCAAAACTAGCGCCTGGATTAAAAACGCTAGACAATGTGGTGGTAACACCGCACACTGCAAGCGCAACTATCGAAACACGCTCTGCTATGGCAGTCTTAGCTGCAAAGAATGTGTTAGCTGCCTTAGCTGGAAAGAAGCTGCCCAATAAGGTTAATTAAGTTTGTTTTCTAAAGCCAAAGTACCAAATGCCGCCAATGATGGCAAGAACAAAAATAAGTCCTGTAATTGTCCAGCCAGTAGTGTTTGATGGTTGTGTTACAGTTACAAGAACGTCTTCAGCTACTGGCACTGTTTGTGGCGGTGTGATGGTTGGTTGTGGTGCTGGCGGTTCTACAATTACTGGTTCATTGCAGATTCTAGTTTCAGCTGGTTTGGGTGCTGTCTGAGTACATTCTGCATAATCATTGAGTGCGCATGTCCTTGTTTGTTTGTCATTCACACAGTCACTCCATTGCTGGCAGAACCAGTCTTTGATGCACGGATAGGGCTCAATAGCAGTTTCATCAGCACTGCTTTTTTGCTGATAAAAGCTGCTGCTTCCGCCGCCGCCACCGCTGCTAGTGGTTGAAGGTGGGCTGGTTATGGTAAACGTGCGCGTGAATGAAGTGTTGCTATTGCCTGCTGCATCAGTGCAGGTCACGTTCCAGGTGTGTGTAGCAACACTTAAACTGCTTGCAGTTGTTGTGGTTGCAGTATTATTAGGGCTTGTTACGCCTGCAGTGTTTACTGCGCTGTCAATGTTCAGGTCACAGCTCATAGAGGTTGCTAGATTATCAACCGCAGTCCAATTAAAGGTCAAAGAGGTGTTGGTTGTTGACGTTCCATTGGCTGGGCTGTTCAGGGTTATTGCTGGATCAGTGGTGTCTACAGTAAGTGTTAAGGGTGTGCTGTTGCCTGTGTTGTTGGCATCATCGCGTGCTTCTACAACTATGAGGTGGGTTCCTTCTGTTAAGGCAGTGAGGTTGAGCTTTGTTGCTGTGCCGTTTGGCGCGCCGCCAGTCTGGCCTGCTGCGCCGTCAACAAAGATAGTGAAATTAATGGTGAAATCAATATTATCAGTGAGCGTGAATTGTATTTCTGGAGTCGTATCGCTTGTATTCGTTGCATTTGCTGGGCTGTTGATAACTGCTGTGGCATTTATAGAATCTACAATAACACCTGTATTGGTGTCAATGGCACTGCCGCCTGAGCTGTTGGTTGCATTTGCAATGACTGTGAAATTGCCATTGCCTGTTTGTGACGTATTCCAGGTGCACTGATAGGAAGACAAGTTCACTGTGTTGTTCGAGCAAATCTCAACACCACCAATAGTGAAGTTTGCCAGGGTTATGTTTGCAAAAGAATCAACCGTGATGTTGACAGTTACTAAGGGAAATCCTGCAGTTATTTTAGGGCCAAAGATTTGATTGTTTGCCGGAACATTCAAAGTTATGCTAAAGGCAAACACGCCAGCTGCAACTATAAGAATACTGAGTATCAATAAAAAAGTCAACCTCTTTTGCCGCATTTTACTAAGTGGTTCAGTTTATGCTATATAAAGATTTTGTTCAGCTAATCGTAATCCCGTCGATTTTTTCCAACAATTCAATGCTGTATTGCAGTTTTTCTGCGTTGTCTGCATAGATCTTGAACAATACTTCTCCTTTGCGCACTCTATCGCCGCGGTGCTTGTACAAGTACAGGCCTGCTTCAGGGTCAATGGGCGCGCCTGCTAAACGTGCTATTTTTGCTATGCTGATATTGTCAATGTGGGTTATTTTGCCGGTCTTGGGCGAGCGATAATGGAACACGTGCCTGCCAGGCCGTAATCGTTCAGGATGGATCATTTTGCCGCCTTGTGCTTTGACCATTTGCGCAAACGTGTTATACGCACTGCCATCATTCAAGAGTTGTGCTGCTCGCTCATGGCCTGTTCCTTTTTTTGCTTTGCCGCAGTGCTCTAAGAGCACGCCTGCCATGTGGATGCTTTTGTTTCTCAAATCTTGCGGTGCAGTTGGGTCGTTCATCAGCACGTTCAGCACATCATGGCATTCAAGCACAGGGCCAATGCCATTGCCAACTGGCTGCGAACCGTCTGCTATCATAACATGGGTTTTGATGCCTAAGTGCTTGCTGAATTTCATAAATTGTTTTTTGAGGTGCGCTGCTTTTGCTGGCGTCTCCACTTTGGTTCCTTTGCCATACGGTATTTCCATGAGCAGGTGCGTGCTGCTCACGCTTGCTTTTTTGGCCATGATGCTGGCAATCATCTGGCCTTCTGCGTCAATGCTTAAAGGATGCTCAACGCGGATTATTTTGTCATCAGCAGGAGCTAAGTTGACCTGGCCGCCGCCCCAGATGATAAAGCCACCGACTGTGTCAATGAGTTTAGGCAGCTTGTCAGGTGAAAAACTGACATTACACAAGACTTCCATAGTGTCAGCAGTGCCTGACGGAGAAGTGATGGCTCTGCTGGAGGTTTTTGGGATTTTAATGCCTGCTGCTACAATTATCGGAACAACCACCATGGTGGTTCTGTTGCCAGGCACACCGCCAATGCTGTGCAAATCAGCAATGGGCTTTTGTTTGAATTTTAAACAAGTGCCAGTGAGCATCATGGCTTTAGTTAAGTCAAGAATTTCCCGGGTGGTCAAGCCGTGAATGTAGTTGGCAGTAACATATGTTGTTAATTCAACTGCGGTCAGGTCATCGCGCACAATATCTTTGACAATCTGATAAATGGCATCATAATCAAGGGTTTTGCCGTCTAATTTATCCCTGATGAACCTGATGGATTTGGGCTTTTTGGCAATGGCAATCGCGACTGTATCGCCGTGCTTGGCGTGCAATGCGTCAAGGGTTTCTTCAAACAAGCCAATGCTGCCCGGCGGCACTGCTTTTTTGCTTTCTGCAATGTCCAGCACGGCCGTGCACTTGTATTTGCCGTTTTTGAGAAAAATACGGTCCATATGATGCAAGTCCCATAAGCGCGCATCTTCCTGGTTAAGCAGGCAGACCCGAATGTCCCCTGTTGCAATGTCCATATCTTTGACCTTAAGTTTCATGTTAGTATCACTTCCCCAAGGTCAAAGGCTTGAAAAAGGTTATGTATCATAGTCTTTGACTTTCAGTTTCATGGGAGCTCCTGGCATAGCTGTAACGCAGCTTCATCGTCTTTCGTGCGATTCTTTTTCCTTGTCGTAAATGTCAATAAAGCTTTTGAACACTGCAAGCACAATAGGGCCGATGATAAAGCCAGCAAAGCCAAACAGCATCAGGCCGCCAAGAACGCCAAGCAAGACCAGCACCGGATGGATGCCTGCGCGGTCGCCAATAAGTTTTGGTTTGAGAATATTATCTATGCTGCTGATGACCAGTGCACCGTATATCAACAAGCCAATGCCGTTCCCGACCATGGCCGTGTTTGCTTCAGTGCTGCCAGTTGCAATAAGGAGCAGTCCTGCAGGTATCCAGATGATGGCTGTGCCCACAAACGGCACTAAGGCAAAGATTGCCATTATCAAGCCCCAGAATATCCATGACTTGATGCCAAAAATCCAGAAGCCTAATGCGCCCAGCGCGCCTTGGATAAGCGCAACCACAATGCTTCCGTAGACAACTGCGTGCGCAGTGTTTTTGAGCTTTTCATAAATATGGTCTTGGTGCACTTTCTTGATAGGCAGCAAGTGCTTGCAGCGCTGCACCAGTTCAGGGCCGTCTTTAAACAAGTAGAAGATAATGAAAAACGTCACCAGTATCTGCAGTATAAAGCCCGGCAGGCCGATAATAAACGAGCCGGTCCGCTCAATCACTGAACCGCTCATCTTGCCCACAATGTCCTTGAGGTAGAATTGTATGTCAGGGTCATCAACAAATTCGCGGATGGCAAAATTCAGCTTGCACACAGCAGTATCTTCCCTGCCAAAGCAGTTAACATCAATAAGTTCACCAGTGAGAATCTTTTGTTTGGCTCTGATGTACATGTAGCGCGCTTCTGTTGCGCTGGTCTGCAGAAGGAATATGATGGGCGTGCTGATAAGCAGCACAATGAAGATGGCCACGATCAGCGAGCACAAATTCTTGCTCTTAATGCGCTTGTGCATCCACGTGTAGACTGGATAAAAGATAAAGGCAATGACAATGCTGGCAAGGATAGCGCTCATGAATGGCTTCACAACCAGAAACGCTACAAACGCGACCACTGCAAGCAGCAGGACAAAAAAGTACTTGAAAAAATCACCATGATCAAGCGTTTCTTTTTTTGCCATCAAACTCGTTTTAAGAACATGAGTATATAAATGTTACTTTGAGTGTATGGGCTCTACGTGCCCATTGCCCGCTCGCTTATTTTTTCGCCGCAAGCATACCCCGTCTTGCGACCAATGGGCCCGGCCGGGATCGAACCGGCGACCTCCTGCAAGTCAAGCAGACGTCATACCACTAGACCACGGGCCCGGTGTTAAGAGAAGAGTTGAATCTGGTTTTTAAAGTTTTGTCTTACTTCGCAAATACAGCTGGTTGGTCATCAATCAGGATCTGCTTGATCACTGAATTGCCAAACGAGTCAACCGCAACAACCACACTGACGTCAGTGCTGTTGAGCTGATTTTGCGGGATTCGTGACAGGGCATAGCTTTCAATGCCGTAGGTAATTGCAGCTACTGCTTCATATATGCCCGTCACTTTGCCTTTCAACGAGACCGTATTAGGCAATCGCTTTTTTTCAATGCTTTTTGCATGCCAGTATTTTTCACCTGGTTCAAGAATAACATACACGCTTTGTCCTGCCGTGAGCTGCGGTGCTGGTATTGCAGCAAGGTCAAGGTAGGAGATATCATACGAGAATGAAACAGCGCCGCCTTTGAAAGGACTGTCTGGGCCAATATGTTTCAGCAAGACTTCAGTGCCAGTGCTGAGCGTGTACTGTTCGAAGCCAGCAAAGGCCAAGAAAATAAGCAGCCATGCTGCTACCAGTCCAAGTACAAGCTTTTGGTTCATACATGCCTTGCTGAACTGGTTGTTAAAAAACTTTTCGTTAATCGAAATCCTTATATATAGTATCATATACAATTCTGCCATGAAAAAGAGCGTGCAGCAGTTTGATGTACTGGTTATTGGAGCTGGTTCTGGCTTGCAGATTTCTGCTGAGGCTGCTGAGCGTGGCTTGAAAGTGGCTGTTGTTGAGGAAGGCCCGTTTGGCGGGACCTGCTTGAATCGTGGCTGCATTCCTTCGAAGATGCTCATCCATTCTGCTGATGTTGTTGATACTATCACTAGAGCTGGCGAATTTGGCATTAAGGCTAAACTGACTGGCATTGACTGGAAAAAAATTCAGAAACGAGTATGGAGCACTATTGATCCTGATGCTAAAGCTATTGAGAAAAGCAATCAGGCTATGAAGAATATTACTGTGTTCAAAGAGCGCGCTGAGTTTGTTGCGCACAAAGTGGTTAAGGTTGGCTCAGCGCACATCACTGCCCATAAGATATTCATCTGTGCTGGCTCACGGCCTTTTGTGCCGCCTATTCCTGGCTTGGACAAGGTCAAGCATCACACCTCTGATGATATTATGCGCATCAAGTCTTTGCCTAAGAGCATGATTATTATTGGCGGCGGCTATATTGGCTGCGAGCTTGGGCATTTTTTTGGCAGCATGGGAACAAAGGTCACTATTATTCAGCGCAGCAACAGCTTGCTGGGCATTGTTGACAAGGACATTGCGTCTGCATTTACAAAGCGTTTTTCAAAAAAGCACCAGGTCATCTTAAATGCAGATGTGACTGCAGCCATGAAAAAAGGCAAAAAAGTTGCTGTTGAAGTAACTAAAGGCAAGCGCAAGCAGACTGTTTCTGCAGATACAGTATTGGTTGCAACAGGCAGAAAACCAAATACTGATATCTTAAAGGTTGCTGCAGCAGGCATTACCACAACTGAGCGCGGCTTTGTGAAAGTAAATGAGTTCATGGAAACAAACATTCCGGGAATCTGGGCTATTGGCGATATTGCAGGCATCTTCATGCTCAAGCATTCTGCTAATCTTGAAGCAACCTATGCTGCGCACAATGCCTTCAACCCAAAGCAAAAAACTGCTGTTGACTATCATGCCATGCCCTATGCAGTGTTTACTTCGCCTCAGATTGGCAGTGTTGGCAAGACAGAGCAGCAATTGCAAAAAGAAAATCGCAGGTATGCTGTGGGCACGTACCAATACATCCATACTGGCATGGGCAAGGCAATAGAAGACACTGACGGCTTTGTGAAAGTCTTGGTTGACCCAACCAACAAAAGCATTTTAGGCTGTCATATTCTGGGAACAAATGCCTCTGCCATCATCCATGAAGTAATTGTTGCTATGAAAGCACAATTAGGTGTTGATGGTATTTTGAATGCAGTGCATATTCATCCTGCCTTGCCAGAAGTTGTGCAAAGAGCATTTGCCAATATTGAATTCTAAAGCAAACGTTTAAATACAACCCCCTTGTCCAAAGGTCCCCTTAGTGGGTGAAGACACAGTGAATGAACAAAACAGAGAAAGTGTAGATCGAATAGTCGAACAATTTGCTCCGTATGGTGCGCGAGAGCATCCAGAAGGCCACAGAACTGGCAGGCGCATGGTTGTTTTGTCTGAAAATGGCAAAAAATGCCCTGCTGCAGGCATTATTGAAGTCTATGCGCGAACAAGCAATCTTGCTGTTCGCTATGTTGGCCCTGAGGATGAAATCCGCAGAGAAGTATATTGGACACGCCTATTTGGCTTAGAGTTCCGCATTGAAGAATACGCCAATGAGCGAATCATGGAACCTATGCCGCCTACATCCAAACCATATCAATAGACCATTCTTTGGTTCTTATGATTATATAAGTCATAAGATATATATAGCTCTAGCGCCATAATACTGTATATGAAGAGGTGTCTGAGAAGCATTCTCCTTATAACGGCAGGTTTTTTCTCTTCTTCAGCAGTGCCTGGCTGCTCAATACCCTATCGGAGCACACCACCTATTGAAAATACTGCACGAGATACAGACGTTCTTGACAAAGGCCTTGAATACATAGTCAATAAAGATTATGCTGGCGCGCGTTCGTATCTGGAAAAATTCCAGGAGTATGATCCAAGCATCAAATTCGCGATTGCCATGAGCTATGCAGGTGATGGCAATTTATTTAATGGCGGCCTAATGAACGCAGGGCGGGGCTTTGAACGCTTAATCTATCAGTTTGCGCGCAAGCCACACATCATGGAAGAATTGCAAGAAGACCTCAAACCATTGTTCAAGCTTGACGTGTATGCTTCAAGCAAAAAAACCTTCAAAAACTGGGCAAGCATGTTTCCACGCGAGCTCTTCCCCATGTACGCATTCATGTGCACAGCAGAAGGTGATTATGAATCTGCAGCAGACGCATGGGCTGCAGCAAAAAAATACTGGCCAAAAAAGAAAGAACGCTTTGAAATTGCATTCCTTTACTTAATGACACGCGCGCAGGAGAGAAAAGACTTGAAAAACGTGCATGGCTTTTCACGTATTCTTAACAAGCTCGCAGACAAGCCAGAAGAATAAAAAAGGCGCCCGCGCCGGGGATCGAACCCGGGTCAGAGCCTCGACAGGGCTCTATCCTAACCGCTAGACTACACGGGCATAAGGAGAAGAACTGCAGGGCGGTTTTTAAAGGTTTTGTCTGGAGACAAAAAGTATGCGCGCTGAGCAATCTGCTTTATATGCTGCTGCAATAGGTCTGCCAGCAGTCAGCTATTTTCCACATATACCCATGCGCTTTTTCCGCTTTCAAGCTCAGCGCGGGTTCGTTTGTACGCTTCAGTCTCAAAAACATCAAGAAGTCTCAGGTCGCTTTGCGTGACTGCAACAACCAGCCCATCAATGGAACTGTTGCGCTGCGGCTCTGCACAAGGGTATAGTACGCCTCCAATGCTGACTGTTGTTTCTTTAAAGTCTTTAAGCGTGTCAGGCACGCCAGAAACAGCCCTGCCAATAATGTGTTTTCTTGTTTGCGAATCTTTCAGGGTTCCGTACACAAAAAGGCATTCCATGGTCAGCCAGCCATGTTCAGCAGCTCATCCAGCACAACTGACAGTTTCTTGATGCCGTCTCTGCCGCTGAAATGGCCTTTTTTCTCTACTTTGATTGTTGTTGCGCCTAGTTTTTCTTCAAACAGTTTTGCATCAGCCACGGGCACAAACGGGTCATTGTCTGAAAAGATTGCTATGAACGTATGCTGCTTGAGTTTGTCCCAGTCAAGCGGCGTGTCTAGCCAGGGGCGTGCTATTGCTTCAGCGCCTTCTTCTTCAAATGATGCGGGCAATAGGTTGACCCAGCCGCCAACGAACAAAACACCGCCGATTTTTGCATTAATTGTTTGCAAGTAGCGCATGATGGCTTGGCAGCCAATGCTGTGCCCAACAAAATACGTGTGTTCATCAGGTGTGCCAACAACTTCTTTTAGTTTAGCAACCCATGCTTCAATCACGGGTGTTTCAGTGTCTGGCATTGCCGGAACCTGCACAGCAAAACCTTTAGCTTCAAGTTCTTGTTTAAGCCATGGAAACCAGCCTTCTTCAGGAAAGCCTTCCCAGCCATGAATGATAAAGAC
>JBFHWZ010000038.1:0-8331 GCA_041599235.1 Candidatus Woesearchaeota archaeon
AGCTCGCCTTTTGTTAAGCCAATAACTGCTTTGTCAAAGCCAGGAATAACTTGACGAGCGCCAGCTTCAAATGTTAGTGGCTGTGTGTCAAACGCATCAAAGTTGATGTCAGTAGTTATATTCTTGTTCGACCAGTCAGGAATACTTGAATCAAAGATTGTGCCATTATCAAAGTAACCAACGTATGAGAGGCCGACTGTGTCACCTGCGCTAACACTTTCTTTAGGTTTAAGGTCTGCCTTGATGTTTGCCTCTCCGCCTTGCCAATCAACAGTCCACACGATAACATCTCCGCCAGTTATCTGCCGTTCAGAGCTAAGCTTTTTGAAGTGCTTAAGGCCATGACCTTCCATGAAAAACAATCTTGTGAACATACTGTTCGCAAGCTCAGGAGCTGCAATGACGCTCTTAAAGCCTTTCCCATCTGGAATCAGCACGCCTGAAAGGCCAACATTTGAATCATTAAAGAAGCGCTCAATAACTTCGTTATTTTCGTTAATGTATACTAAACTCCTTGGTCTTCCTTGTGCTTGATTAGCTTGAATTGCAGCTTCATAGTTTGAGAGATTAACAATAAGGCCGTTGCCGCAGACTGACATGCCCTGCTCTGTTCGACAACCTTGCACGCCTGAAGCATAGCCAGGCCACGGAGCAATCCAGCCATTAGCTTCACCTTCATCAGTAATAGCCTGCGCGTCAAAGTACAGTTTTTCAGCAGCATCTTCATCATACCCATAGTCCTGAAGCTGTGCTACTGCAGTATCGCGTGATTGATGTCGTAAATTAATCCAGGTGTCTGCACGTTCAAAATTCCACGAACCAAAATGCCCCCAGACGCCGCTTTTTGCGACCATGTCATCGCTTGTGATAACATATGCCTGCGGTGGATCGCAGTGCGTGTTGAGCAGCACATCTTCTGCTTGTTCCTCAGTAAATCCTTCATCCTGTAACAACTGATGAGCTGCGCTCTTGTCAAGGACTATGAGCTTGTTGATCAGGCGTACTGACAATGGTGTGTTATCCAGGACCTTGTTAACTTCTTCAAATGCGTTATTGCTGCCACAATCAAGCATTCTTAGAATCCCGATTGCGATTTGCTCGTCATCAGTTTTGAAAAGCTTTCCTGCCCAGTGAGCCATGGGCGAGTTTTGTGAACCACCATCGAATGTCACTTTCCTGTCAGCAAGGTATTTCCAGTGGTGTCCGAAGTCCCACCAGCTTGTTATGATTGCATCTTCAGCACTGTCTTGTTTTATTGCCTGTAAACTGTTATACCAGGCGTCGTTCATCAAGGGAACATCGCCTCGCGTGCTGCTGTAACTTGCCTTGGCGGGATTTACCAGTAAAATACTAAATACAACAATGAGTATGATGCTTGTTATGATTTGTTTTACGCCAAACTCTTTTTTTGCGTACTTAACCATATAATTATGGATTGCACCAATAGCAACACCAAAGGAAATGCTAAATGCAGGCACAAGCAGCATAGCAAAGCGGACACCTTTGGTGCTGGCATAGACAGTTCCTACACTCCAGATAGTCAAAAATACTGCATAGATAATGTTTCGCTTGCCGTGCTCATCTTTACCGATAATGGTTATGATGATTCCCAAAACTGCAATAACTGAAAGGAATTTTCCAAAGGTGCTCAAGACGCTTGGGATCGAAAGCGGATTCAGTTCAGCGACAGTGGTATAGACATTGGGCCATAACGAAGGGTGCGCAGCAGCTTTTATGATGGTGAAGCTAAATGGTCCCAGCAAGGCACCATAGAAAGTATTGAAGCTTTTGAAAAGAGTCACAAAAATACCTGAGCTTATGATAAATACGCCCGCAACAAGCAGCGTATTCTGTACTTCAGCAAGCTTCCAAATACTTTTGAAATGGGCTCGGTGCACGAACACTAAGTACGCAAGATAGATGCCTAGTGTTCCTACTGCAAAATCAAATACGTACCACCAACCGCCCCAGGCCAAGGCAAACAGGCCAACAAAAAATCCTGCAGCGCTGCTCAGCATTATTTTCTTCTTTCTACCTTTTGCATAGACTGCTTCTAAGAACAGCCAGGCGATGAGCACAGGAAAGAACACATTATACGCATCAGTATCTGCGTGTCCCCAAGGGGTTCTGCCGGTAATGCTTGGATTCAGAATAAGCATTGATGCTGCAAAGATTCCTCCAACAATACCGCCAAAACGGCGTGTGATAAAGAAAACCGGAATCATGGAAAGTAAAGTGAAAATAATAGGGAAATATGCTGCAGTCTGCATCAAGGGAGCGTCTGGACTGAAAACTGACAGGATTTTGTGCTGGAAAGCCAATAAATAGGGGTGGAGCTTCTTTGGGTCGATTATTTTGCCAATAGGCGCAACACTGTGATCATCAACTTGCTGACCATTGACCATCTTGTCGCCGATATAGCCATGATCGAGATAGTTGCGCGCAAATCGCAAATAGAAATAAGGGTCTATATCGGGCATGTAGAGCCAGGTCTTGCCATTTTCCTCGTATTGGAACTGTGATCGCAAGAACTGGGCAGTGCCTTGCACTTGCTGGTCAACAGCACTTTTCTGCTCTTTCAGCAACTTTTTGAATTCTTCATCGACAAGATTATTCTTATTGGCATCAGGCAGATTTGGATATTGCTTGTTCACTTCATTTCTGATTTGGTTCTTCAGCGTATTATGCACGCTGTCTTTTGCCCAAGTATCTGCAATTGGCAGTTCCTGTGTTTGCATACGCATCCAAATACCGCCCCATGGCAAAGCGCCGTCGTTATTGGGAACAAACTGGATGACTAACAGCAGCAGAAGCACGACAAGTGTTTTGTGCTGCCAGAGAAAATTCTTTGCTTTGGATAAGTCAAGATTAAATTCTGCAAGTTCTTGTTTTTCTTCTTTGATGCTTGCTTCGGCCTGCTTGATATCTTCTTTGAGGTGCTCCTTGACCGGCGTTGGGGCTTTTTTGGCTTCTTGCTGAAGCTCTTTTTTCTCTTCGGTAAGATCTTCGATCTTCTCTTGCTCTTCTTTAATCTTCAGTTTAGAGAAAAATTTCTTTACTTTACCCAGGTCGATAGTGAGCTCTTCTTCCTCTTTCATATACTCCCCCCGCAATAAGGAACGCAGTTGGCTTTTAAACTTTTTGGGTTCAGAAGGCAAAACGCGCAAACTGCAAGAACCTTGGCTGTGCCATGAGCAGTTTGAGAAGGAACTTTGATGGATAATCGCGGTCATACTTGTAGAGGATCTGCTTTACAGGGGTCGCGTTCATTAAGTTCAGCAAACGTTCGTAGTCAGCATCAGAGAACTTATCGAGCATATGGCGAATATAATTATGCAAGCGCAGTTCTTTTCTCAGCCACTTCAGTGAGTGTGTATAACTTGTATTTTCAGTGATGCTTTCTGCGCAGATTCTGCCGCTATGCATGCCTGTGATAATGCCGCCGCCGGTGGTGTGCTTACTTAAGCCGCCTGCATCACCGACGAGAAATACGTTGTCTTTTTCCACCTGTTGTTTGTGATTATATATAGGGATGACACCGCCTTGGCGTTCAGTTATTTCTCCAGGAATGAGCTTTTGTAGCTGGTTGAAGTAGTTGAAGGGCTCTTTTTTTGTTGCAACGCCGACGCGAGCATATTCTGCGTTTTCTGGCACTGACCAAGCAAAGAATTCTGGCGCAATGCTGCCAAAATAGACAGTGAAGATGTTTGGGTCAAAGTTGCCCTTGATGGTTGCCTGCGCGCCAAAATAGTGGTTTCTCTCGACTGAAATGCCTGCGGATTTTCCCACGTTGCTTTGCGGACCGTCAGCACCTATTATGGTATCTGCCTTGATGACTTTTTGTTCGCCTTTTACTTTGAACACTGGCTGTTTGTTATCGAACCCAATAAAACGATGATTCAATTGAAGTTGGGCACCAGCATCCAGCGCCTTGTTGACAAGGTGGGTGTCAAACTTTTTTCTGCAAATAACATATTCCTTGAGCGGTATGTGTATCTTGCTCTCTTTAGGGCCAATCAGGTCAACACCATTGAGCTCATTGATCATGTAGTCTTTGCTGTAATCAATAACATCAAATAGTTTCTTGGTGACAATGCCTGTGCATTGGATAGGCTTGCCTACTTCTGGATGCTCTTCAAAAAGGGAGACTTCATGCCCTTTTTTTGCCAGATGATATGCGGCAGTGCTTCCTGCAGGGCCAGCACCGACTATTGTTATCATGGTTTTAGGGTGGGGCGTATGTTATTTAAGGATAATGGACCAAATAGTTGCCACTAGGCGATAATAACAATTTAGAAAGATTTATATACCAGTTATGCTTTAAGAGTGGTAACAACCTTATCCAGGGGTGGAGTATGACTAAGAAAACAGTAATTCCTGCAACACTGGCGACTATAATTACAGCAGCATCGGCAGCGCATGCACAAGATAAAGCAGATGAATTCTTTCCAGAATATAACGATAAAGTTAGGCAAGAAGCTCCAAAAGAGCAGCCAAAGCAAGAAGAACCAAAAATTGAACTGCCCAAAAGCATTGCAGATGATGCTTCGCCATTCCTGAAAATCTACGGTAAGGGGGAAGTTATCGGCGGCAGTAAATTCAATGGCCATCGAGAATTTGCCAAGTTGGTATTTGCGCCGTTTGATGATCTTGACAACTTTAGACTTAACGTTTTGTATAATCACAGCGACTTAACAACTGATGACGACAATGAACAGCGAACTATTGTCGACAGGCTTGCAGTAGGGCCTGCATTTTACATTAAAGACTTTTACCTCGGTGCTGATTTCCTTGCAGAACGATTCAAATACCGAGAAACTGCTCGCGGCGAAGCAACCCGCTTTGGCGTCATGGGCAAAGTTGGCTATGCTAATGAGAAGCTCGGCACACGAGTGCTGTTTGCAGGCGGTCACGGCTCAGGAGAATTTGATCTTAAATTCCCAGGCATTGGCCTAGAATTTGAAGAAGAAGATATGCGCAGAAGCTTTGGTGTTCTAAAACTCAAGCAAGCGCTGTTGAAAGGAGACTTATTTTCAGACCAAGATGACCAGTTTGACGACGATTCAGCCCTTAAAGGCGGCCAAGAAGGAGTATACCTATTGCTTGGCGCAGGAGCTGACTGGCAGAAATTTGACAAAGTTGTCAAAGGCAGAGTGCTTGGCGGAGAAGCAGGCTTTGAGTGGCGAACGCGTGCATTTGATCGACCAGCGTACATCCAAGGTCTAGCAACGTTCCGTAATGAAGATTACACCTATCCTTCAGGCAATGACTCAAATGAAAACTACTGGGGATGGAAAGTCAAGCAGGCATTGACCTCACCAAAGCACTACGCTTAGAAGGCTTTGTTGGCGGTGATGAAGAAATGAAGACCTATGGTGGGGTTGGCTTGAATTTCAAAATTGGCGTCAGCAGCAAGAAAAAGTAAACTTTATATATTAGTGTCACTTCACAGTGAACATACGTTATAGTCATTAACCAAGAATTACGGGGGAGATGAATACCATGAAAAAAACAGCAACAACCTTGTCAATGTTGACCTTAGTAGCATGCGCAAACGTACCAAAACAAGATACTCCAAGCGTCGATTATGCTGAAAAAGCACAAGCAGTGCTTGCTGCACCACGACAATTTGTTCTTCAAAAAACAGGAGATGAAAAATTCGACGCTCTTGTTGAAAAGGTCAAAGAAGCAGACTGGTACAAAGCTTTGTCAGATGAATTGAAAAAAGGCATTGTATGGCAGCTTGACGGTCGAACAGCTATTGCCTTTACTGAAAAAACAGACGTTGCTGGTGTCCAACCAGGAGATGCTGTTCATACAAGCATTGACTTTGACGTTGTGAATTTGAAAGATATTGCAAGCAAACCATTGCAAGGCTACATCACCAAATTCGACGAAACAGTCAAAGCAGCATTTGAAGACGGTTTGCTGAGCCCAACAGAGCTTAAGCAATTTGAAGGCTACAGAAACAAACTCATACAAGCAGCACAGGATAAAAAATACCAAGATCCAGTTTCACAATTGATGGTACGCCAGCTTCTTGATGAAACAGTGGCTATTCTTACCTATGCTCAGAACCACGCACAGCGAAAATGGTTCATGGCAATTGGCGACGTGAACGGACGCGATGTTGGCCTTTCACCAGGTCACAAAAGCGGCGAAGCAAATCCACAGCATATTGACTTGGAAGAAGGTGCGTTGCTTGACTTGCTCAAACCAGAAGAAAAAGAAGCAGCACTCAAGCAGGCAACTGATCACAAAATAGTTGATTACCGCATGGGCCGCACTGCTGAAGATGTCCAGTACTGGACAGAACTCAGCGAAAACAGCGGCAAGAAGATTGCAGCTACTGACAAAGTTGGCGTTGGCTTGGGTACAAGAATTAGTCCAACGCGCTACAACAGCTCACAGCTTGTCTATGTTGGCATCCAGGGAACAACTCCAGGACATTCAGTCAAAGACAAGCTTGACACAGCATTGTTCGGCGGCAAAACAGTAGAATAAATTTTTTATCTTTCACTATGGGATTCAAAACAGATGCGCTCAAAATACTAACAGGCAGCATTCTTCTAGTGTTCTTATTTTCATTACCGGCAGTTGCTTTTTTTGATGACTTTGGCACCACTGGCTTCTTTGATGATGTTGGTGTCAATGGATTTGACAGCGACACTGGCTTTGACGGCTTTGCAAGCGATACGGGCGGCAGCGGATTCTTTGATGATGTTGGCGGCTCAGGCAGCTTTGATAGCGGTGGCTTTGGAGACGGCGTAGGGTTCACGCCAATTGGCGATGCTTTTGATGACTTTGACCCTGATTTCACGCCTTTTGATGATTTCCCTGGCACACCTGATCCAGAAAACGTGCCACCATTTGAACCAGATGAAATACCTGTTCCAAATCCAGGCCCAGGTCCAAGCAGCACACCAACAAGTACGCCTGCAGTTAAATCAGCTGATATTGTATTGAAGATTGAAAGCACCAGGTTCCCCTTTGAAACCTATCCAGGAGAAGTGGTGCCCTTTTACTTGACTGTCAAGAATGAAGGCAGTGAAAACCTTGATAATACTAAAATAGTCATTGTAGAGCAAGACCTGGCATTGCGTGCAAGCGCAGGACCTTTTGACCTCAATCGAGGAGACCGCGAACAGCGCGTGCTTATCGTTGACGTGCCTGCAAGCACTGAACCAGGCATTTATTCGCTTAGATTCACAGTTACCAGTAACAGCATAACAAAGAGGGTTGTCTATAGGGAGCTAGAAGTACTCCCTCTAGAATAGTCCCATAAAATCACTACTACCCAATACTAAATAATCGAAAGGTTTATATATGACCTGCGATTAATAACTAACAATCCAATAGGGGGTTATCACATGAAAACAGCAAAACTTTGTATGATCGCATTGATGTTTATTATTGCAATAGCAGGTGTTGCGAGCGCAGCACAAATTCCAGTTCAAATTGACCGCGTAGAAATTGATGACATTGAGCTGGACGCACAAGCAACCACACGACTTGACCTTGAACGAGGCGAAACCTATCCAGTAGAAGTCAGAGTTACTGCACTGCAGGACATTGACGATGCTGAAGTTAGCATATTCTTCTCAGGCTTTGAATACAACAGAGTACAGCCTGCATTTGACGCAAGCAACCCGCGAGACTGGGACGCAAACGTTACCTATAATATCAAACTTGATGTGCACATTTCAGAATTCTTTGAAGAAGATGATTATCTCTTCAGAGTGCTTGTCAGCGACAGAAATAATGACGAGCTTATTCAGACATTCCCTATTAAGATTGACGTACCACGACACAGCGTCCAAGTACGAGACGTTGTCACGAACCCTGCAAACAGTGTCAAAGCAGGCAGTGCATTATTGACAACTGTTCGTGTGCGAAACTTCGGTGAAAAAGACGAAGATGACATCAAAGTGACAGTCAGCATACCTGACCTTGGCATCAGCGCATCAGAATACGTAGATGAAGTTGAAAACGGCGATGACGAAGAGGAAACAGAGGAAATCTTCCTCAGAATTCCACGATGCGCCAAACCAGGCATTTACGACGTGGATGTTGACGTTTCATACGACAACGGCTTCAGAAGCACCCGAACAACTAAAAGCATCCAAGTAACAGCAAGCGAATACTGCGACGAAGAAGGAACTGGCGCAACGCCAAAAACAACCATCACCCTTGGTTCACAGATGGAAAGCTTTGCGCAAGGAACCAGTGCAGTATTCCCCATAACCATAATGAACTCAGGACGAACCAGCAAGAGCTACAGCCTAGCAGTTGACAGCCCAGAATGGGGAACAGTAAAGATCACCCCAACAA
>JBFHWZ010000039.1:0-8102 GCA_041599235.1 Candidatus Woesearchaeota archaeon
ATAGTAATCAATCAATTCGTAGCTTACGTGAGTAATATCTGGTGAGTGTACCATAAACAGAAATTCTTGTGTGATGAATAGCGTGAAGCCACCACTAACAGCAAGAAAGAGCACCAGGAAGGGCATAAAGAGCGTTTTATGCTTTTTCAGCATATACCAACAGCACAGGAAGAGCGCTGATGCGATTATAATACTGAAGCCAATAACGGTAAACGGAACAGTAAAATGCGGCCCGCCAGCACCGTAATAGGGAAATAGAAACTGCCAGCGTAATTGTATGGCGTTCTGCACGTAGCTGGCAATGTTATGTGTAATGTATGCGTGCTGGCGAGTGCTTAATATGTTTAAGAAAGCTACGTAGAGGGCTGCTAAACCTCCAAACCATAACCAGTGTTTCTTTGAAACCATATGCTGTTCTAGTGCTCTTCCCGATAGCATACAGAGTGGAGGAATGATGATGGAGAGATAACGGTCAAGTCCTCCACCATACACTGTGTGTGAATAGGCAAGCACAGGAACGGCAAGCCAGACAATTGCACGTACGCTTTTCTTGTCAAAATCAAGTATTGCAAGCAGAGCAAGACCTATGAGCAGTGGAGAACCCCACAGTGCGAGATACACGAACTCTCTAAAGACTGGCATGAGCCAACTTGTTTTGAAAAAAGCAAGTGGTGCAGCATGCTCCAGCATGGTAGCATAGTATTCAGGAATAAACCAATATGCAATTGCAAGGAAAGCGCCGTAAATGGCCACACTAAAAAGAATATAGGGTGCCAGCTCAAACAGGAATGGTGAATAGTCTTTTAGTTTGTATTTCCAAAACCTCAGTTTTTTGAATATTTTTAAGTCATAGAAAATCCAAATCAGCAGTACTGCAGTGATGATTAACGCGGACACTTTTATTAACAAGGCAGCGCCTGCTAAGAAACCTGACGCTATAAGCCAACTGCTCTTTTTTGTTTCACGATAACGTAAGTAGAGGAAAATCGTTAGCAATGAAAATAACAAGAGGAATGAACCGTCCCGTTCGACAATATTTGATTCAAACAAGTGCCAATAGCTTAGAGCCATTAATCCAACGCTGTATATTGCAGTCTTATACGAAAATAATTTTCGCGCAATGCTAAAGGTCAAATAAATATTGAGCATGCCGATGAATGCTGAGAATAATCGTACACTCCATACTTCAAACCCGAAAAGGTAGCCAAATACTATGTATATGAGTGATGTTAAAGGGGGGTCGCCTATAAATTTAACTCCTTCTGGAGTAACGTGCTTAAATGAAAACCCTTTTTCAAACTGATAGCGTACGAGTTCGGGCCAATACGTTTCGTCACCAAACCATACATGATTCAGATTGAAAAGCCTTAACAGTAATGCAAGTGCGAGCAGTCCCCATAATAGTTGCTTTGTTGTTATTTTCATCGAAATATTGTTTTGGATATTAGTTTGAGATATCCGGTGGCTGTTTTGATGAGATTAAGTTTGCTTGTGCCAATGACTCGATACTTGAAGGTAATAGGAACTTCAACCAGTTTTAGGTTCTGGCGCTTAGCAAGAATCAATATTTCTGGAAGGAACTCGAAGTTAACGCTGCTGAATCGAATGGTGTCAAGAGCTTTTTTTTTATAGAGACGATAACCCGAGGTTTTGTCCTTAACGCGCAAACCGTATATAATTGTAAACGCAGCATTAATCAGGTCGCTGAGCAGTCGCTTCCAGAAAGGAATTCTTTCACGCTTTGCACCTTTAACATAACGAGAGCCAATGATAACATCAGCATTGGTGGTTTTAACAGCTTTCAAGAATCGTGGCACTTCTTCAGGTTGGTGATTTAAATCTGCATCCATAGTAACTACGTAATCTGAATCACGAGCCACTTTCGAAAAAGCAAAACGAAACGCGTTGCCTAACCCTTCTGGTTTTTTAGTGTAGAACAGTTTGAGGTGGCGTATCTTTTTTTGAAGCATTGTAAGGATTGCATAAGCATCGCGTGTACCGGCAAGGGCGTAAATAATCTCATACGGTATATTGTGCTGCTTTACTACTGTATAAATACGTTCGGTCAGCTGTTGCACCGTACCTTCTTCATTATATGCTGCTATAACAAATGAAACTTTCATTTTTTGCATACCACCACAACGTGCGTGAAAGCATCATGCCATGTAAAGTGTGCTTTCACAAATCTTAGCTTTGATTTGTTGATGATTCTTTGCGCGTGTCTGAATGATTGCAATCGCGTTACTTCATCAGGGAAAAAGTGGAACTTCTTTTTGCGGAAGATATTGGTTATTTTTTCCACTGCTCCAAGTCCAATCTCTGTTGAGCCAAAAACTGGCGGCCAAAAGAGCAATACAACCCCTCCTTTCTGGAGAATGCGGTGAAATTCGTTTAAAATGGCAATAATGTCTTTTTCATAAAAGTGCTCCATAACGCCAAGATTCCAGATGCCTGCGATAGAGTTTGCTTTGAAGGGCATTGAACGAATATCTGCCTTTACTGTTTTGCTGATCTGCGGAATTTTGCTTGCTTGCTTCAACGCTTGGGCAGAAATGTCGACGGCGATATATTCGCGCTTATGCCTTTTAAGCCTTAGAGATGTCTGAGATGTTCCCGAACCTGCTTCGACAAACTGTCCTGATCGCGCAAAGTACTTTTCAGTAAAATGGCGCACTGCATTAGCTATTATCAGCTTACGATAGATTGATGCTGCCAGGCCAAATAGCGAGCGTCCATGTATTTTTTTCCAATGTGTGTCCCAGGTGTGTTCTTCTTTCATGGTACTGTGGTGTCTAGTGCGTTACGTGTTTCACCGTCTGAAAAGCTCTGAAGCCTTTAAAAAGCTTGTTAATCAGCCATTCACAGCACGAGCAATCTCTTCAGGGGTGATGGCAGTCATCCACTCCCCTGTTTTTGGCGTGTAGTACAAATCATATTCTGGCTTGTATCTTTTTTTGTCATGCCATATCCACAGAGTGCCTAATGGTGCTTTTCTCAGGGGGTGTGTTGGGCCAAATAAGGCAATAATTTTTGTTCCTGAGGCTCCTGCTAGGTGCATGGGGCCTGAATCATTGCAAATAACTGCTTTGCACAGACCATACAAAACAACGCTTTGCATGATGCTTGTTTTACCAGCTAGATTCACAACCTTTTTTTTACTGTCAAGCTTGCTGAGAAGCCATTCATTAAGGTCTTTATCGCCAGGACCGCCGCATAAGAGTACGGTGTATTTTTTCTGCAGTTTTTTGATAACTTCTAAGAAGCTTTCTTTGCGCCACCTGCGCGTGTCCACGAGGCCGATGCCAGGATTTTTAGCGCCCCCTGCTATTACTGCAATAAAAGGCTTTTTGAGGCCTCTGACAAGCTTTTTTACGTGAGCCTTGTCCTGAGCTGTAGGGAACAATTCAAGCTTTCTTGGCTGCTTTTGAGCTCCTACTGCGTAGGCTAGTTCAAGATAGTAGTCGCTTTCGTGCTTTAAAGGTCCATAGCGTACTTTTTTAGTGTGCATCCAGCCAGAGCCATGTCTGTCAAAGCCAATGCGCTTAGGAATACCGCATGCCAGCACAAGAAAGCCAGCAAGCCATGACTTGTCAAGCACAAATGCCAGGTTGTAGTGCTGCTTTTTGATGGTGCTCATAAGCTTGAGCGCTTTGAAAGGATTTTTTGAATGGAAAAAAGCATCATCAACTGCAACAACGCGGTCAACATGGGGATTGCCCTTGAGCACTGCTGCACTCCATTTGCCGACGACAAAATCAATTCTTGCGTGCGGAAATCTCTTCCGAATAGCGCGGAGAAACGGTGTTGCCATGATAATATCCCCTATGGCGCCCGACTTAAGTACGAGAATTCTCATTTGCCTAATTTCTTGAGCATCTCCGAGGTATGCACACCCGGAGCGTCGCATTCAATGAATTCGATCTTGCCACCATATGCGTGAATGACCTTTGCTTCAGGCATGGTCTCAACAGTATACGTGCCAGAGCCTTTCACCACAATATCAGGCTGCAGTGCAGCAATGACATCATTAGGCAGGTCTTCGCCAAAGCTCACCAGGTAATCAACTGTTTCAAGCGAGCTCAGCACTTCTGCACGGCCATCCAAAGGCAGTACGGGCCGTGTTGGGCCTTTTAGTCGCTTAATGCCTTCATCAGTATTCAATGCAACAACCAAAACATCACCCAAAGCACGTGCTTTTCTGAACAAGCGCGTATGGCCATAATGTAAAATGTCAAAACAGCCATTAGTGAACACGACTTTTTTGCCTTGTTCTTTTAGCTTTTGAATAATGTGCTTCAGGTCATCCCATGATTTGAATTTGGTGTGTTCCTTGTCAAAGGCGCTCTTCAGCTCTGCACCAGAAACAGTGGCAGTGCCTGTTTTTCCGACGACAATACCGCAGGCGTGGTTTGCAATGATGGTTGCTTCCTTCAAAGAAGCGCCACCTGCCAGAGCAAGGGCAACGCTGGCTGCAGCGGTATCGCCAGCGCCAGCCAAATCAAATACTTCTTTTGCCTTGGTTGGAATGTGGCTGATGGAGCCATCGCGCTCAAATAAGCTCATGCCATCTTTTCCTCGCGTGATAAGCACATTGCTTTCAAGATTTTGCACCAGTAAACTGCCAATGAGATTCAGGTTTTTTTCACTGTCAGCCTTGATGTTGGCTATGGCTTCAGCTTCTCGCTGATTGGGTTTGATAACATATGCGCCTTTGAACGGTTCTACAGTGGTGTTTTTAGTATCTGCAATGACTTTTTTGCCTGTTTGCATACATGCCCGCACCAAGTTGTGCGTAATGCAGCCTTTGAGGTAATCAGCCAATAAGATGACTTCAGCATCACTGCTTTGAATGAATGCAATCATTTCAGCTTCTTTTTTGTTGGGAACAAGGTCCTCATCATCCATGCGCAGCAATTGCTGTTTGCCGCCCATGACGCGGATTTTTTGAATGGTTGGTGTATCGACAGTAAAAACGCTGTTTGTCACAACGCCTGCTTGCTGCAAGTCAGTGAGCAGCGCTTTGCCAGCAGCATCATTGCCGATAGTGCCAACAAGCAAGGCAGTTCCGCCCAGTGCTGCAATATTTTTTGCTACATTTGCGGCGCCACCACCGGTAATAGTTTCCTGCTTTATTTTGACAACTGGAACGGGCGCTTCTGGGCTGATACGCGTTACATTACCCCAAATGTAACGATCCATCATAATATCGCCAACTACTAACACTTTTTTCCCCTGCCATTTGTTACTGTAATCACTTGGTCCTGTCATTGTTATCCTCCGTATTCCTTAAGGTCATCTGCGTATTTTTCCTGGTATTCTTTGAAGGTTGTTTCAGGCACTTGTCCTGATGGCTCGTCACGATAGCTGTCTTCTTCTCGATGGAAGCTGCTGAACTCAAGAATTTCAGTATCAGTCAAACCAATAAAACGATGCTTAGTGCCTGGTTCAATTAGCAGGCTTTCGCCAGGCTTCATAACGCGCTCACCATCATACGCTTGCATCAATACCAGCCCTTTATTGACGTAAAACACTTCACTTTTGATCTTGTGCTGATGAATAGAGCACTGCCAGCCCTTGGTCAGAATCAGCCGCTTGCCACAGTAATTGAATTTTTCATTATTCACAATCCAATCCTCTTTGCCCCATTCTTTAGGATGCTCAGAGCGTGTTTGGTTAATTCGGTTATTTATGTCAGACATTTTTGTACAGCCTCCATGACGTGGTTAACAGTGATGTTTTTCATGCAGCATGCTTCGCCACGTTCCTGATTAGGGCAGTTGCGGAATTCTCCCCGATGAACATTGATGATGGGCTCATGCTCGCAGTTTCGCAAAGCAATATTGCCTTCACCGTAGGGCGCAAATCGCACAGGCAGGTTTGGGCCAAACAAGCCAATTGTTTTAGTTCCCTGCGCAGCAGCAACGTGCATAGGCCCAGTATCATTACTAATGAAGAGATTGGCACGCTCAGCAAGGTAAAAAAATTCGCCCAAGGGCAAACCTGCAAGATTGATAATACTTGGCGCCATTTTTTTGAATTCTTCATTGGCAGCATATTCTGCTTTGCTACCTGTAACAAACACGTGAGCATTGTATTCGCTTTTCAAAATATTTGCAACAGCAGCATAGCGCTCCAAAGGCCATTTTCGCGAGCTGCTTGTTTCTGCAACGCTGATGCACATGCCAGTAAGCATTGCATCTGACTGCACGCCGTGTTCTTTGAGCAAGTTGTCAACATTTTTTTTGTCTTTATCAGAATACGGCAGCTTTTCAAGGGCTTGAGGAACCTGTGTAATCCCTGCGCTCTTTGCAAGGTCAAGAAAGGTAAGAACTTCGTGCTGCTGATCATTAAACTGAACTGTATTAGTGTACAGCCAGCTTCTCAGCGTGTGCTTAAAGCCAAAACGTTGTTTTGCGCAAAACAAGGAGGCAAGAGCGCTGATGCGCAAATAGGGCTCGCAATCAAAGCTCCAATCGTATTGTTTGAATAATCGTGCAAATTGTAAGGTTTTGTTTGGCTCAAACAAATGGACTGTGGTGACATACTGCAGGTCTTTGTATATGTAAGCATTCCTTTTTCGTGCAAGCACATCAATCTGAGCATCAGGATACGCACTGTGGAGTGCTTTAATGAGCGGCAAAGTGAGCACGCTTTCACCCATTGCCCACAATTTGACAATAAGAATCCTCTTAGGCTGCTTAATGCTTCGTTTAGGCAGAACTTTGAGGGGCAAACCAAAGAGCGCGCACAGTACATTACCGATACCTTTGTCTATGAAGCGTTCTAAGGTAAAACTCATTTTTTCTTCTTCCTCAGGGCAAGTTCTCTGACTGTCTTAGTCAGCTGTTGATCAAGTGTTTCAAGCTTAACATAAACCCTGAAAATCAGGTAAAACAAAAGGATGATGCCGCCATATACGAGTATGTCAACCCCGCGTTGCACACCAAACTGGGCAGAGAGCCACGTGAGCATTGTTGGCACAAAAGCTGCAACAACAACACCTGCCCAAATAACTAACCAGAAGAGCAATGCAAGCAGCGACAGCTTGCGGTCCTTAAAGCGTAAAAATGCTCTGCTGACTGCAAACAGCGCAACAACCAATGCAACAGTCTGGAGTATGGTTATCATAGTTACCTCATCAGTTTTCGTAATACCATTTTTGCAAAAATATTAAAGGCGTTCAAGGTGCTTTGCCCGCGCGCTTTTGAATAATCAGTGTAGGTGATCGTAACAGGAACTTCTTTGTAGCGCAGCTTTTTTTTGCCAACTAAATCAACAATCTCGCTTGCATGATCCATGCCATTGGCGTGAAAGTCAAGTGCGTGTGCTGCTTTTCTGTTCATTGCTCTAAAACCGTTATGGCTGTCAGATAGCTTAACCCCATAAAAAATATAATGCGAGAGCGCCCCGCCTTTCAGGAAAAGCTTTCGAATAAAGGGAGTGTTACTGGCAGTTCCCAGAAACCGCGAGCCCAAGGTTATATCACATTTGCCTTTTTTGATGGGCTCGATAAGATGCTTTATTTCCCGTACAGCGTGTTGGCCATCTGCATCAAAATGCACTATGATATCAGCACCCTGCTCGAGCGCATACTCCATTCCTGTGCGCAGGGCAGCGCCCTGACCACGATTAATGATATGCGAAAGAACGAGAGCACCTGCTTGTTCAGCGTGTTCAGCAGTTCTATCACTGCTGCCATCGTTGACAACAATAATGTTGCGATAGCTGCTCTGTTGCAGGTTGCGTACAACAGTACCAATACTTTTTTCCTCATTATGCGCAGCAATAACTATCCATGGTTTCATACGTAAGAAGACAGAAAATTGCTTTAAAAGCTTTATGAATGAGGTATTCAGCTTATAGCTTCAATTTTAAACCTGAAATGCAAGGTCTTGTTTCCTAGCAGATGCGCTTCAGGATCAGTTCCATATGCTTCTTCTGGAGGGATGATGACTGTTTTAAGCTCGCCTTTTGTTAAGCCAATAACTGCTTTGTCAAAGCCAGGAATAACTTGACGAGCGCCAGCTTCAAATGTTAGTGGCTGTGTGTCAAACGCATCAAAGTTGATGTCAGTAGTTATATTCTTGTTCGACCAGTCAGGA
>JBFHWZ010000040.1:0-8051 GCA_041599235.1 Candidatus Woesearchaeota archaeon
GTATGTGGCTCGCAAGGAAAAAACACATCAGCCAGGCAAGTTCATGTACTTCCTCTTTGCAATTAGTGTCATTTTACTTGCACTGATACTGTTGAACTTCCTCAATTGCCTGTCAATGCTGCTTGTAGCAGTCGTGCTTGCTTCCTTGATACTGTTAACTTTGCTTTTAGCTATGATTCACTGGCGTAAGCCTAAAAAGGGTGGCCAGCCTGTTCAGAAACCATCAAAGCCTGAGTCCCCTGTTAAGAAAGCCCCAGCACCTGTCAAGGTGGCTGCTAAGCCAAAAGCTAAGCCGCGCAAGAAACTTGTAAGAAAGAAAATAGCCAAGCCTGTTGAAACAGGCGTTTCTGAAGATCTTGACGACTTAAAAGACATCATCAAACGCCTCTAGAAAGATTTATATACTCCAGAATATACGTTATGTTTGATGGTAAATACACATATGCCATTAGAAGACGTTGTAAGCGATGACGACGAAGGCGGCCTAAGCCGCAGACGATTTCTCGGAATAGGACTAGCAACAATAGGATCATTAGCACTAGACATGCCTTCATATGCTCAGGATGATATATGGGAAAAAGCAGGGGAAAAAGATACGTACAAGCAAAGAGCTTTGGAAAACATCATTAAAGAAAATCCTGATTTGCAGAAGAACATCCAGCATTTTTATGCTGTTGCTGTTGAAGAAACTGATAAAAAAACAAGGGATGCGTGGGCGTTTTTGCATGGCGGTAAAGAACTCAAAGTATATAACGCTCAAGCTGCAAAAAATTTGAGGAAAACACTTAAGGATTATGCTGAAGCATACGCTGCTCTCAAAAAGGTAAAAGCTGAAGCAGCATATCAAACATTTATTGCACAAATTATCTCACTTGCAGAAAGCGATGAAGCAGATGTATGGCTTGACCCTTGGTTGTGGGGGCATACGCCCGAAAAAGGAAAAGAAAACCTGAAACCGATTGGCATTGTGCCTGCTCATTTTTTCACAGACAAGAAATATGGAAAGATTGCTGACCGCATGAGCAGACTTGGCGATTATTTGCCGCAAAAAGCAAAAGACATGCAAGATAATTTGCCTATTTCTGCATTATGGACTGACAATAGGAATAGGATAAGCATGCTTTTTACTATTGTCAAGGATAAGATGTGGGAAGCATTGCTGCAGGCACGCTGGTACAAAGCGCAGGGAGAGCCAATTGTTGCAGGCAAGCGAAAAGTAAGCGATGCTTATGCCAAGTCAATTGCAGATGAATGGCAGAACTCAGCAGGATTCAAGTACTTGGTTGAGCAGCATATGGGGAGATCTGAAGATGCTCATTTGGCTAAAGACCCTGAGATAAAAAAAGGACTTGAGGACTCGATGGGTTTTTCATGGCATTTCACTTGCCTTCCTTTTGAAGGCAAGATCATCAAGTATGATCCTGAAGTGGTTAAGAAGTATAAGTTCGAGGATAAATAGTAACCGAAACCTTTAAATACCACCTCTCTATCAAGAGTTGTAAGGAAAGATGTTCTATAGGATTTGATTTTAATGAAGGACGATAAAGAGTATGCAAAGACAGGCACTACAACTGTCGGCATTGTCTGCAAGGATGGCATTGTGCTTGCAGCTGATAAGCGAGTGACTGCTGGCTATATTGCCAATAAGAAGTTCAATAAAATCTCTATTATTACTGATAGTTTGGCTGTTACCATGGCTGGTTTAGTGAGCGATGCTCAACTGTTAACCAAGCTTATCAAGGCTGAACTTAAGCTGAAAGATGTCCAGACAGGGCGTATTTCTACTACTAAAGAAGCTGCTAATATGCTTGCAGGCATGCTATACAATAACATCCGCAGGATGAGCATGGTGCCAGGCATTGTGGGCTTTTTGATTGGCGGAACAGACCAGCAAGGCTTCCACTTGTATGATTTGGGTGTTGATGGTTCTATTATGAAAATAGATGAGTTTGCCAGTGACGGCTCAGGCAGTGTTTTTGCATTAGGTGTCTTAGAGACCTTGTACAAGAAGGGCATGACTGTTGAAGAAGGCACCAAACTTGCAGTGAAAGCTGTTAATGCAGCACTCCAGCGCGATACAGCAAGCGGTGATGGTATTGATGTGGTGACCATTACGAGCAAAGGGGCCCAGTCAGTATTGGCAAAGGAACTATCAGTTAAATTAGAAGTGTAAATGAAAAATCTATTTTTAGCATTTTTGTGATACTATGGCAGATATTATTAAAGAAATCTTAAAAATTATTCCTGAGAACAAGATCTCAGACGCAGCTTTTGAAGGAGCAAACATTGTCCTCTATACTAAGGATAAGGCTTTCTTCAAGGAAAGCCAGGACTTTATCAGGAAAGCAGTCTCTGAATTTAAGAAACGTATAGAGCTCAGGCCAGATCCAAGCATTAGCATAGGCTTGGAAAAGGCAGAAAAAGAGATCAAGAAGATCCTGCCTGATGAGTGCGGTGTGGGCAAGGTCCAGTTTGATGCTAAGCGCAGCATTGTGACAATTGAAGCTGACAAGCCGGGCTTGGCTATTGGCAAACAAGGTTCACTCCTGAGAGAAATCAGGGAAAAGACCTTTTGGGTGCCTATTGTTAAGCGAACACCTGCTATCAAGAGCGTTCTTATTGAAAATATTCGTGAAGTATTATACCAGCATTCTGATGCAAGAAAGAAATTCTTGGACAAAGTAGGTCATAGAATCTATGATGGCTGGATTAGAGAAAAAAAGAATGAATGGATTAGGATGACCTACTTAGGCGGCGCACGACAAGTTGGCAGAAGCTGCTTGTTCTTGCAGACTCCAGAATCACGCATTATCTTGGACTGTGGTATTAATGTAGCTTCAGATGAAGAGCCCTACCCGTACCTTGATGCTCCTGAGTTTGATATTGAACAATTAGATGCAGTGATCATTGGCCACGCGCACTTGGACCATTCAGGTTTTGTGCCCTACTTATTCAAGTTTGGCTACCGCGGTCCTGTGTACTGCACAGCGCCAACACGAGATGTTATGGCATTGCTTGCTTTAGACTTTGTGAAAATCATGAAGTCAGAGAACAGAGATCCTATTTTTGACACTGACCATATCAAAGAAATGGTCAAGCACACTATCACTGTTGGCTTTGAGGAAGTCACTGATATCACGCCTGATGTCAGAATGACCTTGTACAATGCAGGCCATATCATTGGCAGTGCCTTAGTGCACTTGCACATCGGCAACGGCCTGCACAACTTGGTGTATTCAGGTGACTTGAAGTTTGGCAAGTCACAATTGCTAGACCCAGCACATACGCAGTTTCCACGATTAGAAACATTGATGCTTGAAAGCACGTATGGGGGCAAAACAAATATCTTGCCGCCAACCAAAGACCAGGATGATTACCTGAGAAATGTTATTTCTGAGACTGTCAAGCGCGGCGGTAAAGTGCTGATGCCCGTCTTAGGCAGTGGCAGGGCGCAGGACATTATGGTTATTATTGAAGAACTGGTCAGAACAAAGCGCATTGATCCTATTCCTGTGTATATTGATGGTATGGTGTGGGATATTACAGCAATCCATACAGCCTATCCAGAATTTTTGAACAGGCAAATCAGAAATCAAATTTTCCATAAAGATGAAAATCCATTCCTGAACCCTATTTTCAGCCGTATTGGCTCGCAAAAAGAGCGCATGAAAGTCATTGAGTACGAAGGGCCCTGCATTATCTTGGCAACATCAGGCATGCTTGTTGGCGGACCATCAGTTGAGTACTTGAAACACTTGGCTGACAATCCAAAAAACAGCTTGATTTTCAGCTGTTATTTGCCTGAAGGCAGTCTGGGCCATAGAATCCAGCATGGTGAAAAAGAAATGGCATACCGGGTTGGCCCCAAAACAGAAGTAACGCCTATCCGCTTAGAAGTGCACCGTATGGAAATCTCAGATCATTCAGACAGAAAGCAATTGATGAATTATGTGCTCAAATGCAATCCACGGCCCAAGAAAGTTATTTGCAATCACGGTGAAAACAGCAGAATTCTTGATTTAGCATCAAGCATCCATAAGGTGGCCCGAATTGAGACTATGGCGCCGCGAAATCTTGAGACTATTCGATTAAAATAATGACAAACATTCTCGTTATCAGTGGAAGTCCGCGACCAAGCTCGTATTCAGACAAAGTGACTGATGTAGTTGTGCAGGCACTGAAACTGAATCAGGTCATGCCAACTGTTCTTGACCTGCACAAGTTCAAACTCCCTATGTTTGAAGGGTATGATGTGCAGTATGGCGATCAGGTCAAGGAATGGGCTGACAAAGTTGCAAAAGCAGACGGCATTATTTTCATCGCACCTGAATACCATGGCTTTATCCCAGGAGCTTTGAAGAACGCCCTGGACTTTCTACATGGTTTGGATGACAAAGTTGTTGCGTTAATAACAGTATCCTCTGGCCAAAGCGGTCATTTGGCGCATAATGCGCTGATGCAGATTTGCAGAAACATGAAAGCATGGCTGGTTCCCATGCACGTTGTGGTTACTGATGTCAAAAATGCCTTTGAAGGCGAAGCATTGAAAAATGAAAAACTAACCGAGCGCATAAGAGCAGTATGTGAAAAAACAGTGACTGTTGCGCGCAAGATGAAGCATGACTGAAAAGAAAAAACGCGATCCGTGGGATGAAATCATTGAAAAGATTGATGAATATGTAGAAGGCACGCCTCCACGGTCAACTAAAGAATATGGCTGCACATGCGGCAAAGAATTTAAGGAAGACGATTAACGAGGCAGTTTAAGGCCTTTAACGTTCTTTTTCTCAATAAGCGAGATGTACAGCAGCGTATAGTAGGTATTGTTGATGAACACGCTGAGCAGTATCTCTGCAAGTATGAGGAACACAAAGAAGACTATTGCAATGACTGGCGATATAAAGAAGGTAAAGAGCGTTATGATAAACCCAACGCCAAATAATAATCCCATGAGGGGGCGTACGCCAACTTCAAACAAGAGTATTTCTGGCCATGCTTTCATTGCCTGCTTGAGCTGCTTGACTGACTGCCAGAAGGTTCGCTCAGTGATTATCATTGCTGGCAGGATGAGCTTTCCTGCTATTGTGATGAAAACCTGAAGAATGCTGACAAAAAGATTGTAGATCAGCGCTCCTATGCCGCCATTTTTCTTTCGCGGAATGCAGGAAAGTATTAGAAATACTATTGAATAGATGATGATGTCAGGTGTTTCTTTTAATGCACGTCCAAAGCCTGAGGCAACAGTTGCGTCTTTGCCTCTGGCCACTTCGTGCACCATCCAGCACTGCATGGCGCCTAAAAAGTTCATGATGAACTGTGCAAGAATCACAAATCCAAGGATGATAAGCGGAAACCTGCCTGGCGAGATAAGCATCCAGGGCAGCATCAATAAGAACAATACACAGAGTCCGATTCCTGCAACTACCATAAGCGCAGGTACTGCTAATAGGCTTTTGTCTCTGCCTATGAATGCAATGCTGGTCTTGAATATTTCCCAGGCATTCTGTAAGCGCTTGATAAATCCCATGCAGTGCTTGTAGCATCCCTGTTTTTAAACTTTTCTAATAGGTAAAGTTTTTATATGGGTGGTGAGTAAAACAAGGTATGAAAGAGGTGTTATTTGGCATTATAGCAATACTGCTTATTGTTGGCCTGGTGTTCTTTATGCAGCAGCAGACAACAGGAGACCTTATTTACAAAGGAGTTTGCTCGCAAGAAAGCATGCCTGACTGTGCTGGCAAAGCCATGTCTGCGCCATGCCAATTGAACGGTCAATTAGGAGAATGCATTCCCTTGTACAAGCCAAAAAGCTGCTTGTGCGTAGGTTGATTATAGAAGTTTCTTAATATCGTCTTCTTTCCAGCCTTCTTTTCTGAGTGCTGATTCGATTTTCTGCTTGCTGACGCCTTTTTTGCGGTATTTCTGCACATACTCGCGCACGTCCTTATAGCGAGTATCAAGCACGTCTTTTTTGTGGCGTTTCTCAAAGAAGACCACAGCGCTAATAGCAAGGCCCATGAGCAGCAGGAAGCCAATAAGTATCCAGACCCAGGCAAAGCTTGGTTTTTCTACAATCACTACAGGCATTTCAAGCTCAGGGCATGCTCTGCATGGTCCGCCGCAATCAATACCTGTTTCGCCTTGGTTTTGTCTGCCATCATGGCAGGTTGGGCACAGTGGGCATGGTCCGCCGCAATCTATGCCTTCTTCGCCTTGGTTTTGTATGCCATCAACACAGCTTGCTGCAGGCACTGGCATAGTGCATGCTTGCTGTACTGCAGGCTGTGGATATGCTAAATCACATTCTGGATAATCATTAAAGGCGCAGGTTCGTGTTTGTATGCCGCCAATACAGTCTTCCCAGGGCTGGCAGAACCAGTCATCATAACAATCTGGCGCTGGAGCTGCTGGTTCGGGCTCAGGTGCTGGCGGCGGTGCTGTGTATTTTTTCTTTGATGCAGCTTTTTGTTGCTCCTGTGCTGCTTGCTGTTGCTGCTGTTCTTCTTCAGTAAGCGGATAGGCAAGGTTAAGCTTTGTAACTCCTCCTTGTTGGAATTCATATTCTTTTGCTTTTCGCTCTTTCACATAGAACGTGATGGTGTCGCCATCATTGCCTTGACCGAGCAGGAATAAAGGGTTGTAACCGTACTTGCTGTTTTTTACGGTGGTGGTATACACGTGGTCATTGATGTGTGCTTGTATTTCTGAGCCATCACTGACCCCGTCTACGTTGCCATAAAACTGGTGAAAGTCAACTGCTGGCTGTCCAACTACGAAGGGAATGGCCAATGCGATTGCAAGCAGTAATGCGAGCTTTTTCATCAGATAGTTACCTCTTGGCTGAACTTGATAAAGCATCCCTTGCCTAGTTCAAGCACGGGGTTTTGTGTTATGGTTAATTGCTGCAGTTGCCCGTTGTTCCAGCATTTGATGTCAGTCAAATATTGTCCGTTATTTCCAAATGCTTCTTGAATTGTTTTTTTGCCTGATGGCGAATAGCCAACATACGTGGCTTTAGGAATGGTTCTTGAGGGGCTGCGCGCAACTGCATTTTTGAAAAGCAGTGTTGCATCGCTTTTCATGTGAATTCTGTAAGCTTCTAATGGCTCGCCGAACTTGTGAAGGTCGCTTGGCACATCAGGCCTGTACAAGTGCCATTTTACTTTGCGCTCAAGCGCTGGATTGTACTTGAATATGCCGTGAATATCTGCTTTTCCTGATACAAATATGTCTTGGATGTCTTCTTCTGCAAGCTTGTATGGGGAGCCAATAAAGTTCTGGCCTTCTTTGAGCTTGTACTCAAGCGTGTATATGTTGTTTCCTTGCCTTAAGAATCCGACGCTTGTAATCTGCTCATTATGGATGATGTCCAGTTTTTTGCCTTCGGTATCCCAATAATCAAGGGTGTAGAGAATTGAAAGTGCTTTTTGCGCATCTGCTTTTGTCTTGCCTGCAATGATTAAGTATACATAATTGCCTGTTCGCGTTAGCCTGATGAGCGCATCGCCTGCTCTTAATGAATTGCAGGTTGTTGTGCCAAGCTGGCTTGCAATAAAGTGATTGTCATCGCAGGTGCCTATGGCCACTGCATTGCCTGCAGGTGTTGTTGGCGTAACACTTGTTGGAACAATTGGAGTATATCCGGGAAGTGCTGTTGTTTGGCATGCGCAGCTTACGCAGGTCTGTCCTGAGCTGCAGTCTGAGTCCTGCTCGCATTGCTCGCCAAGTGCTTGCTGTACTATTCCGTCTCCGCAAAATTCTTTCTGGCAGGTGGCATCGCACCCGTCGCCTGAGACTGTATTGCCATCATCGCATTGTTCTCCAGTCTCAACATTTTTATTGCCGCAAACAGGCGGTGCTGGCAATTGGCACTGGCAGTTAGCGCAGGTTTGTCCTGCGGGGCAGGCTAATCCTGGTTCGCCGCATTGTTCTCCTGGATCTGCAACGCCGTTTCCGCAGGCTGGCAGATCATCTGGTTGCGGTTCTGGTGCTTCAAGAAGCTTTTTCTGTGCTGGTGTGCATAATCGCCTTGTTCCTTTTAGTTCAATAAA
>JBFHWZ010000041.1:0-7717 GCA_041599235.1 Candidatus Woesearchaeota archaeon
ACACCTCAGCACAGTTTAAGAAAATTTAATTTTTTCCTATTTTTGCTATTTTTTCTAATACATACCGATAGGTTAGTCCCATTTTTCGTGCGCTTTTTGAGGTATCAGAACGCCAGCCAAGCCAGCAATTAGGATTAACTTCTAACACAAACGGATTGTTGTTCTCATCTAAACGAATGTCAACTGATGCATACCCTGTACAGCCAACTGCTTGGTACGCTTTTTTAGCCAAGGTTTCAATCTGTTTTTTCATGGCTGGAGAAAAATTTCTGTTCGTTTTTACTCTGGGCACTGGATACACTTTGTCAGCAACAGGATCTTTTTGCGCCCATTTAGTCTGATAGGACAGAATCTTGGGCTTATCAGCATACACTTTGCCAAAACGCATCTCAACAGGCGCCAGCACAGTTATTTTTTTCTTGCCCATCACCGGCACACAAAATTCCCGACCGCGCAAATACTGCGCTACCAGCACTGGACCAAAATGTTTGCAGCGCTTCACTGCCTTTCTGAGCTCTTTGTCTGAATGCACCACATTATTGAAAGTTATCCCAACACCAGCATCTGTTTTTGCAGGCTTGACCATCAAAGGAAAGGGCAACCGTCGCTTTTCTTTGCCAGTGCGAAACACTTGATAGGGCGCTGTTGGAATGTTTTTTTGCTTAAAACGCTGCTTAAGCGCAAGTTTGTCATTACACAGCTTCACTGTCTTGTACGAATTGCCAGTAAACTTGACTTTTTGCTTCTCTAATGCCTTCAAAACAGTTAATTCAGGAAAGTCCATGTCATCTTCAAAGCCATCGCACAGATTAAACACCACATCATAGCCCTTGAAAGAAGCCTGTTCGCTAAATGCAAGCGTGTCAACCTGATGGCCAGCAGCTTTAAGCTCCTGCACAATCCTGCGGTCTTCATGAAACATATACTTGACTTCTTTACGGTGATATGCACGGGTCAGATAATCAAACAGCACCAAAATTTTCATAATAACAACAATTAAAAAGCAGTATATTAAACTTACTCTATGCCAACCTATGTTATCGAGCATATGGAGCAGCGCGTGTATGAGTGGTGTTTCCTTGAGTACAAGCATATGTCCAAGCTTGTTGGCAAAAAGAACCTTTTTTTCACGAACATAGCAAGCCAAAAGCTTAAGCAACTTGGCAGAGTAACCAAAAAAAGTGTTGCAGAACTTGAGCTTGACAAGCCCTGCCTTCTGGACCCTAAAGCGCCCAAGCTGTTAACCCCTGCAGATGCAAAAAAGTTCAACACATTTGTGTTTGGCGGCATTCTCGGAGATGACCCGCCGCAATATAGAACCAAAGATTTAGTGTTTAAGCTCAGAAATGCACCGCGCAGAAATCTCGGCACAGAACAAATGAGCACTGACACTGCAGTTTTAGTTACTAAAAAAATTGTTGACGGAACACCCTTTGGCAGTATTCCCTTCAGTGATGGCATTGAAGTGCACATCAAAAAAGGAGAGTCAGTTCTCTTACCGTACCGGTATGTCATTGAGAAAGGAAATCCAGTCTTAGCACCTGGATTATTGACGTATTTACGCAAGCAGAAAGGCTTTTAAACAGCCTCTGGTATTATTTAATCATGGTTGAGTTCAACAAAATTGCTGAACACTGGCAGAAAAAATGGGCAGAGCATAAGCTCTTTGAAGCAGATGCAGATCCTTCTAAGAAAAAATTCTTTCTCACGTTTCCGTATCCGTACATCAATGGCTACACGCACGTTGGCCACACCTACACATTGATGCGCAATGAAGCACTGGCACGCTTTAAGCGCATGCAAGGTTTTAATGTTCTTTTTCCCCAAGCATGGCACGCTACGGGCAGTCCCATAGATACAGCAGCAAAACGCGTTGCAGAAGGCGAAGAAAACCAGATAAACAGCCTGAAATTGATGGGGTTTTCTGATGCAGAAATACAAAAATTCAAAGAACCTGAGCACTGGATCAAAGTTTTCTCACAATCATGGACAGAAGACTTCAAAGCATTTGGCATCAGTGTTGACTGGCGCAGAAACTTCATAACCACTGACCTTAATCCAAGATATTCGAAATTCATCCAATGGCAATTCATCAAGCTGCAATCTAAAAAACTAGTCCAGCAAGGAGAGCACCCTGTTGTGTGGTGCCCTAAAGAGAACACTCCTGTCGGCGACCATGCGCGCTCAGAAGGCGAAGGAGTGACGCCAGAACAAATGGTGCTTATCAAGTTCAAGCTTGGCGATCTTATCCTGCCAGCAGCAACCTACAGGCCAGAAACAACCTTTGGGGTTACGAACATGTGGCTGAACCCTGACATGGACTACATTGAAGCAACAGTTGATGATGAGACCTGGCTCATCGCAGAACCTGCCCTGATAAAGCTCAAAGACCAAAAGCATGCAGTAGAGGAAAAACGCAGAGTAGCAGGCAAGACCCTTATTGGCAAAAACTGCATCAATCCAGTCACTAAAAACCAAGTGCCTATTCTTCCAGCACCCTTTGTCAGCCCAGAAACAGGCACGGGTGTTGTCATGAGCGTACCCAGCCACGCACCGTACGACTATATTGCACTCAGAGACATCCAACAAAAACCAACTGAAGCAGGAGTAACAGAAGCACTAGTTAAGGACATTAAACCAATTTCCTTAATAGCAGTTGAAGGCTATGGCGAGCACCCTGCTGTTGAAGTTGTTGAGCGCATGAACATCAAGAACCAGCAGGAAGAAGTAAAACTTGAAGAAGCAACAACTGAAGTGTACAAAAAAGAATTTCACAAAGGAAAACTCAAGGCAATCACTGGCAAATACAAAGGATTAAGCATTCGAGACGCAAAAGAAAAAATCATTGAAGACTTTACCAAGCACAAACAAGCAACACTCTTGTATGACCTTATGAACCCAGTGATATGCCGCTGCCTAGCACCCTGCCATGTGAAAATAGTAGACAATCAATGGTTCCTTACCTATTCTGACAAGATCTGGAAGCAAAAAACAATGAAAGCACTGCAAGAATGCAAGCTCTACCCAGAAAAAATCAGGCCCCAGTTCCAGTATGTTATTGACTGGCTTAGAGACTGGGCCTGCACACGAGAGTTTGGCCTAGGCACCAAGCTTCCCTGGGATGAAAACTGGGTTATTGAAAGCCTCTCAGACAGCACTATCTACATGGCATACTACACCATAGCGCACTTGCTCGAAGAAGTGCCTGTGGAAAAATGCACTGAACTCTTATTTGACTATATTTTCCTCAACAAAGGCAACCTTACAGACTTGCACTTAGACAAAAAAACTGTTGTTGACATGAAAACAGAATTTGAATACTGGTATCCTGTTGATTACAGAAACTCAGCAAAAGATCTTGTACAGAATCACCTTGCATTTTACCTCTTTAATCATACCGCCATCTTTCCAGAACAATACTGGCCAAAAGGCATTGGGGTCAATGGGTATGTGAATGTGCAAAAAATGAAAATGAGCAAGTCAAAAGGCAATTTCAAAACCATGCGCGACTTAGTCAAAGCCTTTAGCCCTGATGTGACCAGAATAACCATCCTTGCCAATGCAGAGGAACTGGCAGATGTTGACTGGGACCCAGACTTTGCGTTTAATATCAAAGCGCGCCTTGAATGGCTGTACCAATTCTGCTTAGACAATTACAACAAAGAAACAGAAGCACCCATGCGTGCAATAGACAAATGGATGGAATCACAACTGCATTCCTGCATCAAAGAAGCAACAGCAGCAATGGAACAAACACTGTTCAGAACAGCACTCAACAAAGGCTTCTTTGACTTACAACGACATCTCAAATGGTATTTGCGCAGAACAGCAGGAGAGTACAACACGCAACTGATCAGCGACATCATAGAAGCGCAATTAAAGATGCTTGCGCCGTTTACACCGCACTTGTGCGAAGAAATCTGGAGCAAACTGAGCAAAACAACCTTTATCGCAGTAGAAAGCTGGCCAGCAGCAGATGAAAGCAAGATCAATCCAAGCCTTGCATCAGCTGAACAAGCCATCAGTCAGGCTATGGCTGATATAGCCAGTGTGATAAAGCTTGCAAAAGTGAAAAAACCAGAAAAAATAACCTTATTTGTTGCAGAAGACTGGAAGCATGACTTATTTGCAGCAGTCAAAGAACAGCTTGAGCAGACAAGAAACCCTGGAGACATTATCAAAACACTCATGCAAACAGACCTGAAACAGCACGGCCAAGTCATAACCAAGTTGGTTCCAAAAGTAGTTAAAAATCCAGGCATGATCCCAGAAGTCAAAAGCCATCAAGAAGCAGAATACCAATTCTTAGCAGACAGCAAAGCCTTCTTTGCAGCAGAATGTGGCTGCGAGCTAGATATCATCAACGAACAAGACAGCAAAGAAGCAAAAGCAAAACAAGCACTGCCCGGCAAGCCGGCAATTCTAGTAAAATAAGCGGGCAAGCACGCACGACGATGAATGAAGCCCATACACGAAGGTGAATCTCATACCTTCCTCAATTCCGCTACCCCGTAAGCATTGACAAGAATAGTTAGCGCTGCTTCCTTCCGGACCTGACGCGGTTCCTACGCTTACAATCCTGCGGGACAGAATCTCACCGTAGAGCATGAGACCTGCGCGCACGAACAACATCGCTCGCCATGCTTCAACTCCGCGTAAAGCTCGTTCACGGTTACAGGAGAGAGCTAACCTCCCAGTCTAGCCTGCCCATGCGTATGACCTCTTTGGCGTTTTTAAAGGTTTCCATCCTTCTAGTGGAGTATCGAAATCAATATTAACATATGCTGCTTGAGAAAACTCATGCCAGATAGCATTATTTTCTTAGGAACAGGGGGCGATATTAGTGTAGTTGGCAAACAACAACGAGCTTCAGGCGGCATTATTGTTAAAGTAGGTGAAACACAATTGCACATTGACCCTGGTCCAAGTGCTTTGCGCATGGCACAAACAGCAGGGGTTAATGTTCGTGAAAACACTGCAATCTTAGTCAGCCAAAACAGAAGCATTCATGCAGCTGGAGCCAATGAAGTTATTTCTGCAATGACTCACAATGGGCTTGACAAGCAAGGGGTGCTGATTGCCAATGAATCAACACTCAAAGGAGACCTTATTAGCAGCTTTCACAAAGGCTTGCTTGAAAAAACCATCAGTCTAGCAGCTGGCAAAAAAGCAGCTGTTGAAGACATAGAGATTCAGGCACTGAAAACCATCCATACTGATCCTAGCACTATTGGCTTTAAGCTGCTCACGCCCAAATTTGTGCTCACCTATACGTCAGACACGACGCTCAAAAAAGAAATCATTGACCAATACAAAAAATCAGATATTTTGATTATTAATTGCGTGCATCCTTTTGGCACTAAACCAAAAGACAGCTTATGCAGTGATTGTGCAGTGAGAATCATCAAACAAGCACAGCCAAAACTTGCCGTACTCACGCATTTTGGCTCGCGCATGCTTGCTGCAAAACCATTGTATGAATCCAGAGAGATACAAAAACAGACAGGCATTCAGGTTGTGGCAGCAGAAGATGGCATGCACATAGATCCTATGAGTTATTCTGCACAACTCAAACAAAAAACCTTGCGCTCATTCTAAAGCATCAAGCCATACACAACAGCATAGCCAATCAAGCAGCCTGCTGTTAAGAACGGAATAGCAGGATAGAACTTGTTTTTCTTGCCGAACAATAATAAAGCCAACAAAGCAAGGGTCGTGAAGGGAATAATGGTCAAGGCGCTGCTCAGGCCATATTCTTTGAGCATAACGCCAGTAAAGATAAGAGGGAAGCCAATATCCCCGCCGCCCAGCACAGCAGTCCTGACTTTTTTCAGCTTGCCCTTAACTCGTTTACCTGGCTTGGGCAGCTTATACGGCAAGAGCATGCCAGCAAAAATACCTGCTTTAGTCTGGAACTGCGCCATGTGCACCATGTGCTTTGACTGCCACACTGCGTACATATCATACACGCTCAATAACAGCATCAAGATGATTGCTGCAAGAGTGTTCAAGATAGGAACAAAAATAACCACTAAACCGCCGTACAGGAACACTTCAGTGAAATTATGCACAAAGATATTTGGTCTGTAGACTTTCAGCCAGCTCAGCAACAAGCCCAGCGCAAACGCAAAGCCTGATGAAATAAAAGCGCCAAAGGCAATATGCAGACACAGCACAACAGCAAGGAAAAACCACATCTTCCACAAATTGATTTTGCCGTGCTTGATAATCCATAACACCAGCAAGGTACCGATGATAATCGCACCCAGAATATACCAAACACTGTATTGCGGCGCAACATCAGGACGCTCAAGAGAAACACCAGCAACTGCTGGCAAAGGCTTCCACACAACCTGGTCAGGTGTTGAAGCTGCTTGGTCAATGTACTTATAGGTAATGGTCACGCCAACAACTTGGGCAATAAAGAATAAGCTCACGAGCAGAAGGGTTATCTTAAGCGCATGTTTCATATCCGTTCCAGAAGGGCAAGCTTTTATAAATTTACGCCTTAATCTAAGAGTAATGAAGCAAGCCCACCATATTGAGCTGAGCGTGTTTGCGCATCAAGGGGAAGATGCAGAAGCTATCAAGCAGACCTTAGCATCACTGGTGCCCTTGGATTTTGAAGAAGAAAAACTTGTCATCAAAGAACAAAATGCAACAGGCTTCAAAGATGAGAAAATCAAAATATTCTCACTGGACTTGCAAAAAGAGCACCACACTAACACCTTCTTAGAGGCGCTGGCGCAGCGGCTTACCACGTCACAAAAAGAGCAATTGCTGATACAACGCGAAAGCAGGCTTGATGAAGACCTGAATTTTTTTATCAGGCTTGACAAGCCACAGCTTCTCCAAGGAAAAACAGAAATTACTGATTCAGGCAACTGCTTTCATATCAAAATACACATTGCAGCATTTCCTGCTAAGCGAGAAAACGCACTGATAGTTATAGATAAGCTTTTTAAACCCTAACTATACGAAAGAAACATATGGCGAAAATCATTGATCCATGGGGCTCAGAGCTCATGGAGGATTATGAACGGATTGTGGAACAGTTTGGACTGCAGGTTTTTGATACTGCCAAGTTCAAAAAACCAAACAAGCTTATGCGCAGAGGTGTTGTGTTTGCTGGAAGGGACCTGCAGGTCATTGCCAACTGCATTAAGAACAAAAAACCCTTCTATGTGCTTACGGGCATCATGCCAACTGCAGACAAAATACATTTTGGCAACAAAATGGTCATAGAAAACGTGCGTTACTTCCAAGAACAAGGCGCGCATACCTATGTGCTGGTTGCAGACTTAGAAGCAAGTGCAGCGCGCGGCATTAGTGTTGAAGAAGCACGAAAACGAGCACTGCAGTTTCACATCCCTGCTTATATTGCTCTAGGGCTTGATCCTAAAAAAACAACCTTTTATTTCCAGTCAGAAAACAAGGATGTAGTGCATTTAGCATTTGAGTTCTCCAGAAAAGTAACCTTAAATGAATTCAGAGCAATCTATGGCTCAGCAGACCCTGGAAGAATCATGAGCGCAGTCACCCAAGTAGGAGACATTGTGTTTCCGCAGCTCAAAAAACGCATGCCTGGCATTATTCCTGTTGGGGTTGACCAAGATCCGCACATCAGACTAACGCGGGATGTGGTCAATAGAACCAAAAGCACGCATAACTTTGTTCCGCCAGCAAGCATCTATCATAAATTCACTCCCAGCCTTGA
>JBFHWZ010000042.1:0-7628 GCA_041599235.1 Candidatus Woesearchaeota archaeon
CAAACCCGCATTGTCTTTCACTTTGCAAACATTAGGACACTCTGATGCTGCTCCTGTGAAGATTGCTAGTCGTCCTGTTGTTATGAAGAATAATATGACCAGCACTAATAGTGCTAGTGCTGCTATAACAATGGTAGTAATTGGTAATCCTTGACCTTTTTTATTCATGATGCACCTCTCTTGGGTTATACCTGAATTTCTAGAATAGTACTATATAAACTTTACTGCAAAATCAGGCCAAGGGTTTGGGGGTCTGCGAGGAAGGCTTCTCTGCAGAGGTCTTCAACAACATAATGCACTTCTTTTGTTTTGATCACAAATTTCTGCTCTAATTGGTCAAGGAATGCTTCCATGTCTTTCATGTCTTTGCAGATGCACTCAACCAGGAAGTCATAGCCGTTGTTGACCTTATACAGGTTATTTACCTGAAAGCTCTTGCTCAGATAGGTTTGCACTTTTTCCTTGTCATGCTTGCCCACTTTAATCAGCACTTGTGCTCTGGTGCTAAAGCCCAGCATGGCAAAATCAATCAAGGCAGTATTGCGCTGAATCAATCCAGCTGCACCTAACTTTAACCTATCAAATATGGTGCTGACAGGAATGCCTGTTTTCCTTGACACACTGGTCAGGGGAGCCCTGCTGTCCTGACGCATATAGCTCATGATGAGCATGTCTTTTTGTTTCATGAAAGCACCTCCGCTTTTCATACCTATACCTAGATAATAAGAAATATATACTTTTTTCTTATACCTTATAAGATACCTTATAATTATAAGTTTTAGAAAAGCTTATTAATTCCAAGAGCATACCTCTTGTTATGAAACGCAAAGTCATCAGGTTAGCAGAAAAAACCCTGGTCATCAGCCTGCCCAGCAAATGGGCAAAAGCACATGGTGTGAAAAAAGGCTCTGAGCTTGAGGTTGAACCAAGCGATGCCACTCTGATCATCAGAACGCATGCAGCAAAAACACCAGCAAAAGCAAGCCTGCATCTGAGCAGCTCACCAGAACTAGCCAGAAAACGCATCAGAACAGCGTACAAGCGCGGCTTTGATGAGCTCGAGTTAACCTTTTCTGACCCAAAAATCATCAAAGCACTGCAGCATGAACTGAGCTCATTGCTTGGGTATGAGATTGTCAAGCAAGGAGAAAAACACTGCATTGTCAAAAACATTGCAGCAACCATGGATGATGAGTTTGACACTATCCTCAGACGGTTATTTCTTATGATTCTTGAAATGGGGCGTGACAGCTTTGATGCCTTACAGAAAAAAGAATATGACCGTTTGCCAGAAATCAGCTTAGCAGAGCAAACCAATGACAAGCTCACCAATGTCTGCAAGCGCATTTTGCACAAGCACAGCTATCATAACCCAGAACGAACCATCTTACTCTACGCATTATTGCGCGACCTTGAAAAAACAGCAGACAGTTACGAGCATATCTGCCTTGAAGCGCACAAAAACAAAACAAGCAACGATGCTGTAAGCATCTTAGCAAACCTCAATGCATTATTTGAGCTAGCTTACAAGATGCATTATGACTTCAATGATGACTCAGTCAGCAAACTCCTTGCCTTAGAAAAACAATTAGAGAAGAAGTTTTCCGGAGCAATCACTTCAACTATGCAGCACCATCTTAAGAATCTCTTTGTTAAAATACAAGAGCTGAGCGAAGTTATCTATGCCCTTGCACTATGATCATGCAGGCGATCTGCTAATTTGAGAATGCGCCTTTTTTCTGAACTATGCAGCTTGCCACTTCCTTCAATAATCGGCACATGTGACAAAAATGCGCGGGCAGTACGCTGCTGTTCTGGATGCGCTTGCGCATACAGCCAATAGTTCACTGCTTTGTACGGCACTGCATGCTGCACAGCATCAAATATCTGCACAAAGCCAATATCTGCACCTAACTTATCGCTTGAGTCAGCATAGGCATACACCATCTCATCACGATTAAGGTCAAAGGCGTTTCTGTACAATAATTTAGTCAGCTCAAATGCAGGAGGTGTACCGCCACGCTCTTCAAGGTCAATCAAACTAATAGAGCCATCATCTGCTGCAAGAAAATTCCTATCATGCCGGTCAGTATCCAACACCACTTTTGTCGGCAGGCACCGCAATAACGGCACTAGTGCGCGCATAATATCATCGTGCAGCTCATCTGGAGCTGCTCCTAATCTTGCCTCTAGTTCCTGCTTATAGTCATCACGTGTTTTATCAGGATAGGTGCAGGGCGCGCGCGCATGAATAAGCGCCATGCTGTCAGCAGCTTGCCGGTATAAATCACTGTTTCTTGTCTCAGCATATGCTTCAGGCAATACTTTATCGGGCTTATAGCGCTCAGCAAGATACCATTGCTCACCCACTTGTATCAAGCCAACAGGCTCAATGGTCTTATACTCTCCTTGCAAAATAGCATTTTGCTGCTGAATGCTTGCCTTAGTCCTCTCAAGCGCTTCTTTAGTGCCTGACCTGAACTTCAAAACCAGCTTCAAGAACTCATTAAAGCCAATACGGTACACTGGATGGCCTCCTATTGATTCAAATGACGTTGCCAATTCAGGATTTTCTGCAATAACAGTTATAACCCGTTGCCATTCATCACCTGCCTTGGCTTCTAAAAGTTCATTGAGCGGCTTTGCTCCATACTGTCTTTGCAAGCGCTCAGTCAGATTGTGGATATGTTTCTCAGGAGCAACTGCTTCTATTGTTGCCTGATGTTTTGCTACTGCTTCAGTTGCTAAGGCGCTTACGGTACGCAGCTCAAGCGTCTGCTGGCCAAGCCTGCCAAAGCGCTGCAAGGCAGCATCAATATCTAATCCCAGCAATTCTGAAAATGCGCGGTACAGGTTATTGGCTGGGCTGTCACTATCTATTTTGTTTTTTCCATTAGCATTCCAAAGCGCCTGCATTACTGAGCTGCGCGCCATGCGCTCAGCCAAGCGGTCATCCCACGACGGCAAGCGCGCTTCTTCAGCAAACGCGTCCAGTGCTTTGCCATACGCAAGCAAGCCTTGCTCGATATTGCCTTCGCTGACCTGCAGTGCTGCCCGCACTGCCTGCGCTTCTGCTGGCTTGCACGCATCAAGCGCTTTTTCCAAATGGCTTTTGTTTCTGGTTATGCTATACACAAGATTATGCCAGTGCTTTTTCACTGCATTGCGAAAGTGCGGAGGAATAGTTTCTTTTGCAAAGCTAATGGCAGTATAGGCTGCTAAGGGGAATGCTCCGGCAACTGCAGGATACAGGTGGCGCAATGTTTCATGGTCAATAGTATATGCTTGCGCTTGATTATCAAGAAAGGTCAGTGCTGCCATAGTTGACACGTACGTTCCGAGCACTGCTGTTTTAGGATGTTTCACTGCATCAATGCACTTGAACAACAGCATTGGAGCGCCAAAGAGCATGGCAGTCGTAATAACCCCCACTTCACCCTTAGAAAAGTACTGGCTGCTTGGCTCAATAGGTTTCATGTAGCTCAGCCAGCCAAGATACCCTGTAGTTAGTGCAGCTGTTCCCCAGCCTAGTGCTTGCTTTACTTTCTCCACCAACCCCATAACCTATATTGTACAGAATATACTTTTAAATTTATCGGCATATATCGAGTTTTAGGGTAATCTCAAAGCCTGGGCGCACCGGCACAGGATGGCGTTTGCTTTCATACTCTCCTGTGCAGGGCTGGCCTGCAGTAAGTGTTTCAACATCAGGCGAACCGCTTATAGAAAAATAATAGTCTTTGTTCCAGCTGCCAAGACTGCCCTCAAACATAGGGGTCATTTCGCGCTGAACATACGCGCAACTGCTCACACCAAAACAGTCTAATCTGCCGCCAGTGAGCGCACAGTCCTGCAATAGCCCTCGCACTGGCCGGTCAAAACAGTCAGTGCTTGTGCTCAGCAAGGTATTAAGGAAGTTAGCAGCAAGCTGGCTTTCCTTAACTGCTTCAGCAGGAGTCACACCCGGTGCTTTGAGCATCCACTGCACCGCAAACAGCATACCTAAGGCCACCAGAATAACGATAATAGCCAAGCCCATGATTTCCATCTGTGCTTTAGCCATACAGCACTACCTCAACAACACCAAACTTATAGCGGTTATCAATAGGATCATACAATAACACAGGACTTTGCGTGACTAACTGGGTTTTCCAGTCAATAGTGTTATTGTACAGCACAACAGCAAAGTCAGTTTCAGGATACACTTCGCGAACTTTAATGATGCCATCACCAAAATACATAAAATAATCCTGCAAGCCCTCTTCAGTTGCCAATACGTCAGCAAAGGCCTGCACTTTCAGCTTATCAAAACAATTTTCTTTTTGCACACCCACAAAACTGCAGTCAAGCTCGGGCATGTACAAGGCACGCTGCACTAATTGCACTGCCCTGAGATCCTCCATCCTGCCCACTTGTTTTTGCAAATTGCTTTTTTGCACATTAAACCAAAATGCTGCTCCAGCAACCAAAAGGAAGAAAAATATCACTAAGACGCCGATGGTCTCAAACATCTTGACTTGTGCTTTACGCATCAATACATCTCCGGACAGCTTTCCTGAATCATACGCTTGTTTTGCTGGTCAAGCTCTTCAACATACGTGCCAATATTGCCTAATGCCTGCGCATTGCCGCGAGCAACTTCCTCAGCTGCAGTAATCAAGTCATCAAAGCGGTCAGTGAAGTACGTGCAACGCGGCTGCAATGCATCGCTCACTGCTTCAGTACGCTCCTTAATGACTGTGCCTACATGCGCCAAGCGCGTAAAGGCTGCTTCAATACCGCAATCGTACATGGTCTTGTCAGCACTGAACATAGCAGCATACCAGGTTGGTGCTCCTGCCAGCAAGCTTGACTGCGGCACAAACTGGGTCGTGCCTTCTTCCTGCGTCCAAAACTCAACATGCGGCGGACTTAAGCGAACAGCACTGATGCGTTCGTCAGCCCATTCATCAGGCAGTACGTGCATATAATCACCAGGATCAATAAAGACAAATACCAGTTTTGTTTCCTGCCAGCCTGCAGGATACACGTTTTCCAGCTGCGCAGGATCATTCAGCACTTCCATGTTCACCTCAGGCGGCAACGCTTTGGTAAGCAGAGAGAACAAGCGATTGCTTTCGCTCAATCCCTCTTTGTATACCAGATAATACTTGATCTTCTGATTAGTTAAGTACAGGAAATTAGTCACCCTAAACGGCTGTTTCCATTCAAGTGCCCAGGTAACAATCTCATCGTCTTTCAGCAGGCCCGGGGCAAACATGATTTTCTCCCTGAAGCTTGTCGATTTCTGGCCAATGCCAAACAGGCACTCGCACGTTCCTGTGCAGGAAAAGCTCAAACCAGGCTGCGGTGTGGGCAAAAACTGGACAGTGCCTTTGCTCTCAATCGCCCCTGAAAAAACCGCCTCAACATCAGCGCTTAAACGTATTGCAACACGCTCTTCAGCATACGCGCGCTGCTTTTGCACCACACTGAAAAAAAAGGCAAGAATAATAGCTCCTGCAATGAGCACAAAAATCCAATGAAACTGCATTTCTATTCCTTTTTTCATTGCCATGGAGAAATTCGAGCTGTTCTACCCAGCCCTTCTAAACGCAAGGTCACCATCCCGCTGGTGGGAATGCATATGTAGCCAGGACTGTCAATCACAATATCACCAACAAAAATAGGCGTTTCTTGCTGGGGAACAAGGAAAATGTTTTCAGTGCCTGTCAAGCACGCGTTATACATGACCGGATACTCAAACTGCAGGCTTTCTGGACAGCGCGGATCAACAAAGCAGACATCAGTGTATTTTTTCGGCACTTGCAATTCAATCTTGCGCACACTGCCATAGTCGCGCTTAATGCGTTCAATGCCGCTTTGCAAGCGCTCCTTGAACTCTATCAAGGTTACTTGTTCTGAGCGTTCCAAGAAATTGCTTATTGCCCGATAACCATAGGTGAGCACCAGCACAAACAGTATAGCAGCTAATATGAAAATAAAGATTTGTCCGAGCATTTGTCCGCGCTTACGCGGTTTTCCGAGGCACAAAAAGTCTCTGGATTTTTGTTGTTTTACCATTCTTTAAGCTCCTTCTCAAGCTGTTTCTTATGTTTTTTGTAATAGGCAGCAGTCATCTTGAGTTTTTTAAGCAAGCGCTCTGTTTCTTGCTCAGTCAGCCTTCCTGCAAGCATGGCTTTGAACTTCTGCTTGGTTTTTTTGCGCTCAGCAGCACTCATATGGCCAATGCTTATCTTGCGCAGCTTGGCCATGACTGCTGGCTCGCCTTCAATAGCTTCTTCAAGCTCTGCTTTTTCTTTTTCACTCACGCGCTCATCAAGGATCTTTTGCAGGCGCTTGAACACTGCAGGCGTCACTTCTTCTTTTTTGACTTTTTTAGCAAGCTCTTTCATTGCTGTGACAGAGAGCCATCCTGGTTCAGGCTCAGGAAGGCGCTCGGGGCGTTTGCTAAAGCGCCTGAGCTGCTCAATAACCTGCGGCCATTGCTTGGCTGGTTTTTTAGGCGGCAGTGCAGGCTTGGCTGGTGGTTTCTTGGTCTTTTCCAAATACCACTGGTAGCCATACCAGCCACCAATGCCTAATGCTGCAAGGATAAGCAAGAACAATAAGAAGTACAGCAAGCTTCTGAATGCTCCCACAGGATACTCATTAGGATTCAGCGGGTCAGTTCCCTTTCTGACTTCAGTGCCATCTTTCCAACGGTCACCATCAGTATCTTTTTTAGTTGGGTCAGTTCCTTGGCGGTATTCTCCAAGGTTGTCAAGCCCGTCCCGGTCAGGGTCTGCATCTGCTGCTCCTTTGCCCGTGCATAAGAGGCTGCCAAAGTACTTGATGCGCCATGCATCATCAATAGCATCACCACAGCTAAAGGTCTGTGATGGGCTGCAGCCGCGTGCATCAACAAGCTCACGTTCCTCATATGGCGTGTTTGGACAGACATCAAAAGTATCAACCACCCCATCAAGGTCCCGGTCAACAGGAGCCAGGCACGTATTGTCCTTGCAGACCAGTCCTGGCTGGCAATCTTCCTGCATATTACAGTTCTGGCCATCACCGCACTTGTTCGGACACGCGCCGCCGCAATCAATGTCTGCTTCTGCACTGGTCAACTCGCCATCCTCACACGGATCAAGATCGCCGCATGCACCATATCGGCAGCTCATGCCAGGAGCACAATCACTGCTCACAGCGCAGAACTGGCCAAACGCACAGCCAGCGCAGCCATTGCCGCAATCAATATCAGTTTCCCTGCCGTTTTTGATTTCATCATCGCACGCAGGCATATCACACAAGAAATTATTACAGTACAAGCTGTCGCAATCATCATTGATATTGCATTTCATGCCAAAGGCACAGCCAGCACACACGCCGCCGCAATCAATATCAGTTTCGTTACTGTCCTGCTCTTCATTGATGCAGTGTGGCGGCATCTTGGTTATGTCAATCGTAACACCATCACTGGCCATTTCCTCACTGGCCAAGCCAGCACGGTTCTCTGCTTTAATCCTAAAGCGGTACTGCTGGCCATCAAATAAGTTAATTCTATTGCCGAGCTCATCATACTGTATGTAATAGGGCTGCCCATCAGTGATTAATGACGGAGCCCACTGAATCACTGGCTCTTG
>JBFHWZ010000043.1:0-7514 GCA_041599235.1 Candidatus Woesearchaeota archaeon
AAAACGCCTTCTGCGGAGACGGTGAAGTTAACCTGCCAGGTGAACAATGTGATGATGGCAATAACGAAGATGGTGACGGATGCAATGCAGACTGCGGAATAGAATTCTGCGGAGACGGCATCTTACAAACAGGCATTGGCGAACAATGCGATGATGGCAACAATGAACCAAACGACGGATGCAACGCAGACTGCGGAATAGAATTCTGCGGAGACGGCATCTTACAAACAGGCATTGGCGAACAATGCGATGAAGGTGGTGAAGGATTTGTGCTTCTTGACTACGAGCTTGGTGGCCAAGGACAAGTCTGTAACCCTGACTGTCAATTCCAAACAGCATTCTGTGTCACAGAAGCTGAAAGCAAAATCAACTTGGTTGGCAAAGGAGCGCCGTTCAAGAGAGCTCCTGTGCAAGGTGTATTATTTATGACCCTTGCAAAAAGCACTATTCGAGGAGCAGACATCCAAAACTTGCTCGACCATGAACTGCACTGGAGTCTTTTAGCTGGTGCTGAGCCAATTAGCGTTACTGGTCCAGATGGAAAAACGCTTACGTTCTCTTTGACAGCGGATCCAGAAGGCTGGGTTACTACCAACCTTATAAAAGCTTTCGGAGCATTTGTCTTTGACTTCCCAGTTGCAAACACCATAACAGGTGCGCAATCAAACACCGACTGTAAACCACGTGTGAACGACCAAAAGATCGGTGTATTAAACGCAGATAACACTATTGATGTGACTGGAACTCAAGGCAAGCAAATGAAAGGCTCGCTCTTGACCATCACCTATCCAGATGAAGTAGTATGGGACTGGACAGCGCAAAGCTACTTGTACCCATTCATCTTCCACAGTGATAGTGCTTGGACAGTTGATGTATGTACGCAAGTGCCACAAGGGTATAACATCCAGGGCGTCTATGATGAAACAGGAGCATTTGTAAGCACTGATACGTGCGAGCAAACCTTTGTATCTGGCGAAGACAAAGTGATCGCCTTTGATGTGGTCAAGACCGGCAGCCCGCCAGTGTGGGCATTGCAAGCAAGACTCAGAGGAAAAGGACCAAACGGCAGAACACAAAGCATAAACGTGCAAGTGCCAACACGCGTGCTTGATACACCTGCTGCAGTAAAAGCGCGCGGAGTGCCATTCACCGGCGCTGCCATAACCGGCAGTGCTGTTTCAGGTATGGCTGGCAGTAGTGTGTTGGTCTTTGCTGGTATTTTGGCAATTGCTATGTTGGTTGTTATTACCATGCTTCTTGGCAGGCGCCAAGAATAATTTTTTTATTTTTACTTTATTTTCATAACCTTTTTATAGGGTTTAGAGCTTCTTTGAGGCGATGGAAAAGGTTCCCAAGCATATTGGACTCATCCTTGATGGTAATAGGCGGTTTGCTAAAAAGCTCATGCTTAAGCCGTGGATGGGGCATGAGTGGGGCGCTAAGAAGGTGCATTCTTTATTGGACTGGGCTAATGAGCTTGGCATTCAAGAAGTGACGTTTTATGCTTTGTCTATTCAGAACTTTAACAGGCCTAGGGAAGAGTTTGATTATCTTATGAAGCTTTTCAATAAGGAATTCACGACGTTAATGACTGAAAAGCTGGATGAGATCAATGAGCAGGGCCTGAGAATTCGGTTTATTGGAAGGCTGCATTTGCTGCCTCAGGACGTACAGGCTAATATGAACAAGCTTATGGAGCTTACCAAGAATAATAACAAGCGCTTTGCTAATTTTGCCATGGCTTATGGCGGCAGGGAAGAGGTGATTGATGCTGTTAAACTGCTTGCAGAGCAAGTGAAAGCTGGCATTATTGCTCCGGAGCAGATCACTGAAGAAAGCCTTGGCAAGAGCTTGTGGCTTAACTCAGAGCCTGATTTGATCATCAGGACTGGCGGAGAAAAGCGTATCAGCAATTTCTTGTTATGGCAAGGCAGCTATGCTGAATTTTCTTTTTTAGATAAAACCTGGCCAGAGCTTGAAAAACAAGACCTCATAGCTGCTATCCATGACTATGCTGAGCGAGACAGACGCTTTGGGAAATAACTTCTCCACTAGAATAATCTTTATATATTGGTAGTACTGTCGAGCAGTTATGGACAGAAAAATTATGCTGGCGCTTATTTTCTTGACCTTTTTCTTAGTGAGTTGCGGCAAAAGTGAAGTAACTGCAACCCAACGCACTGTTGACAAAGTACTTGATACGAGCAGCGACTCACCAACAGGCGCTGCAGTGCAGCAAGTAACCACTGTCCGAACCACTGAAGACACTGGAGAAACAGGAACAACTGCAGCAGAAGCGCTCAAAGACCTTTCTCAGGATGACATTGACGCAGGAGCAACTGCTGAAGGCGGCAGTATCTACTCAGGAACTACCAGCACTGCAACAGGCGAAGATGCCTTGAAAGAAAAAACCAGGCAAGCATACAGCACAGGCCTTGGTGTTGGTGACGGCGTAGAAGCAGATGACCAGTTTGGTCCTAAGTACCACAATAATCTTCCAGACGGCTATGGTAATGACGACAGCGCTGGAGAATAACTTCTACCATAAAGCTTATAAAGAGCCCAATACTAACTAGCTGTATCAGTATTCCCAGAGACTACTCAGTTGAGTAGGAGGGTAGCATGACAGGCAAAAACGACTTCAAAAAAGCATTAGAGCAGGTACGCTCAAATTCTCAGAAGAGAAACTTTAAGCAGGCCATAGACCTTATTATCAATGTCAAGGACCTTAATCTCAAAAAGCCAGAAGAGCAGGTTGACACGTTTGTCATCCTGAACCACCTGCGCGGCAAAAAAATCAAAGTAGCTGCACTGGTCGGCCCAGAACTTAAGGATGCTGCAAAAGCTGCCTGTGACACAGTCATTCTCCATAGCGATTTTGCAAAACTCACTAAAAAACGCGATATTCAAAAGCTTGCGAATGACCACGATTTCTTCATCGCACAGGCAAACATCATGCCAGACGTTGCTAAGACCTTTGGTAGAATCTTTGGACCACGCGGCAAGATGCCCAATCCTAAAGCAGGCTGTGTAGTACCGCCGAACGCTAACCTCACTGCCTTGGTTGAGCGTTTGCAAAAAATAGTCAAGGTCAGCATCAAGACGCAGCTCTCATTCAAGTGCAGAATCGGCACTGAAGAAATGTCAGATGACCACATTATTGACAACCTCACTACTGTCTATACTGCCTTGACGCACGCACTGCCGCAAGAAGACCGCAATATCAAGAATATCATGCTAAAATTCACTATGGACAAGCCCATAGTTGTTGGAAAATGAGCAAAAAAACATCACGCGCCACTGGACAAAAGAAAGATATTGTCAAATCATTAGTTGCCAGTATGAGCGACTACCCTATTGTGGGCGTGGTGAACATGGAAGGCCTGCCTGCAGCACAACTGCAGCGCATGAAAGGCCAGCTCAGAGGAAAAGTGCACCTGGTCATGACCAAGCGACGCCTTATACTTAAAGCATTTGACCAAGCAAAAGACAAGGTCAAAGGCCTGGAAAAGCTCCAAGAGCACATCCGCGGCATGCCTGCGCTCTTATTCACTAAAGAAAATCCTTTTGGCCTGTACAAGACACTCAAAAAATCAAAATCAAAAGCACCTGCCAAAGGCGGGCAGCTAGCACCAAAAGATATTATCATTCCCGCAGGACCAACGCCCTTTGCACCAGGACCAGTTATCAGCGAGCTCGGAGCCTTAGGCATCAAGTCAGGTGTTGAAGGCGGCAAAGTTGCTGTCAAAAGCGATTCCTTAGTGTGCAAAGAAGGCGAGGTTATCAAAGCAAACCTTGCCTCAGTCCTGACCAGGCTTGGGATTGAGCCCATGGAAATCGGCCTTGACCTTATCGCTGTCTATGAAAAAGGCACTATTTACACCAAAAAAGTGCTTGACATCGATGAAGATAAGTTCATGGCAGACCTCATGCAGGCCATTGCATCAGCCAATGCACTTGCACTTGAGGCAGTTATTGTCACCAAAGACACTGCAGAAGCGCTCTTAGGCAAAGCTTTCAGGGAAGCAAAAGCAGTTGCTTTAGAAGGAAGCATTGTCTCAGCAGATGTCATCGAAGACATCCTGGGCAAAGCTGAGCGCGCAGCGCAGGAAATCAAAAAACAATCAAGTTAATGGAGGAAATAAAATGGAATATGTCTATGCAGCAATGCTGATCCACAAAGCAGGAAAAGCAGTGGACGAAGCTACTGTCAAGAAAGTGCTTGAAGCTGCTGGCGTCACACCAGACGATGCACGCGTCAAGGCACTTGTTGCGAGCTTGCAGGGCGTGAACATTGATGACGCTATCAAAAACGCAGCCGCACCAGTTGCAGCAGCACCGGCCGCAGCACCAGCTGAAGGAGCAGCCAAAAAGGAAGACAAGAAAAAGGCGCCTGAAGAAGAGAAAAAATCTGAAGAACAGGCAGCAGCTGGACTCAGCGCCCTATTCGGATAAGGAGGCCCTTTGTTTTTTTGTTTTTCCATGAGTAAGCATGTCAGTACAGAACAACGAACAGCAGCTCAACGACTCAGTCAATGAGCTTAAAGCAGCAGTTAGAGCATTACGCGACGCTCTGAACCAGTTAGACGACCAGAAAGAAGAAGCTTTTTCTAAAAAAAACGCTCTGGGCAAGCAGATTGTTGAGCTCATAACCCTCAACACAAAACTGCGTGCTGAGCGCGACGCTATTACCGACGAGGTCAAAAAGGCCAAGGTGGAGCGCAAAAAATTCAATGAAACCATCAGGCAGTCCATTGAGAAAGCCAAAAAGCTCCATCAAGAGAAAAAAGATGTTGCTAAAAAGCACGGCTTTCAGCACAATCCCGGCAGGCTGAAAGAACAGATGGACAAGCTTGAAGAAAAAATCATAACCGATGTGGTAAGCTTTGAAAAAGAAAAAGAATTAATGAAGAAAATCAAAGAAATCAAGAAAGTCTATGACCAAAACAAAAAAGTAAGCAAGATCTGGGAAGAAACCCACACCTTAAGCAAAGACATTGACACGACCAAAGACACCGCAGATGAGCTGCACAAACAAATCCAGGCCAAAGCGCAGCAAAGCCAGGAAAAACACGAGCGTATCCTTGAAAACAGGAAGAAAATAGACGCGCTCAGGAAAGAAGAGGACGTATTCAAAAAAGACATTGCTGAGAAAAAAGCAGAAATCAAGAAGCTCAGCGAGCAGCTCAAGGAAAAACTCAGCGCTTTGGGCAAGCGCGGCGAAGAAATCACTAAAAAACGCAAGCAAACAGCCCATGACCGCACTGCACAACGCAAAAAATCACTTGCGGACCTCAGAAAAGCAGTTGATGAGAAAATAAAGAAAGGTGAAAAGCTCACCACTGAAGATTTACTGATCTTGCAATCAGAAGAATAACTTATTTCTTAGAACTAAATTCTGTATAATGGCACTTGCCGCAATAGGTTCGCTCCTTATGCGCTGCCATAAAGAAGCCAGGACCGCACTTCGGGCAGGCTTTGTTCTTTATTTTACCTTTATCATAATTCTTGTGCAGCTTGCTTGGCCGCTTGGTTTTTGGTTTAGGACTGCCTTTTTTTGCCATTATTTACCCTCTTCCTTAGCTTCAGCAGGTTTTGGCTCTTCTTTCTTTTCCTCAGGCTTGGCTTCAGCAGGCTTTTCAGCTTTTGGCTCTTCTTTCTTTTCCTCAGGCTTGGCTTCAGCAGGCTTTTCAGCTTTTGGCTCTTCTTTCTTTTCCTCAGCTTTTGGCGCTTCTTTTGCTGCAGCTTTTTCTTCAGCAGCCTTTTTAGCAGCTTCTTCTTTTTTCTTAGCTGCAGCAGCTTCTTTTTCCAAAGCTTTTTTGCCTTTTTTCTCTAAGGTCGCCATAATGTCTTTTGAAGCATAGGCATGCGCCTTGAACGTAGCATTGGTCTCACCAAATGCTGTGTAAATCTGCTTAACAACCACCAAGCTGGCATCGGCCTTCACGCTTTTAGCAACTTCTTTAGCTAACTCAGCATTGCTAGGGGTAGCGCCCTTGAAACTAATGGTTCCAGTCACTTCCTTGCGGTCCAATAATGCGTTTTCCTTGGTGCTGTTTATTTTCATTTCCATCTTAGTTTACCTTGATTGCATATTCGCCTTTTACTTCGCTGCCAATCTTCTTGGCAATCTCTGACTTATTAGCGTCAAGTATGTATAATCGCCCTTTCCAGTTAGTTGCAAACTGCGCTGTCTTGCACACCGGGCATTCATCGCCTTCAACAAACATCTTACAGTTCTTGCATGCTTTTTTCTTCATGATAACTCCTTATTTTTTAGCCTTCTTCGCAGGCTTTTTCTCAGCTTTTTCTGCTGGTTTTGCTTTTTCTTCAGACCATTCTGGCTTGCCTAAACCCGGCTGCCGCATGGTGAGGCCAATCTTTGGATTAGTAACATCTTTGAAACTGACTGCGATTATGCGTGCTCGGCACTGGTCACCTACTTTCAGGGTTCGCTTAGAATCCCTGCCCGTAAGCACTTTTTCTTTGCTAAAGCTCACAAAATCATCCATGGTCTGTGAAACATGAATCATGCCCTCAATCGGGCCCATAGTGATAAAGGCACCGAAATCAGCAATGTCCTTGATCTTGCCAGCAACCACTTCCTGCTGCTCTGGCTTGAACACAATTGCTTCAAAGCTTGTATCATAATAGCTGGCACCATCGCCAGGAATAACCACACCTTCGCCAACGTCCTTAACGCCAATAACATCAACAACAATGCCCAGCTCTTCATCAATCACGCCAGAATACTTCAGGCGAACGCTCTTAAGCACAGCATCATCCCTGTTTTCCCCAAACAGCATAGGAGCTACTCGTATGTGGTCTTTGATCTCTAATTTGTAAAACATATTGGTCTGCCTCAACACTGAGAGAATAACAAGAACCCCCAGTATCTCATCTATAGAGGAATAATAGAATGGCCTTTAAAAAGCTTTCTAAAAGAAAAGAGGAGGACCTTAGTCCTCCTAGAACTTCACTCCGGGAAAGCTATCTAAGCGTGCCTGAGCGTACTTGAGATCTCCCTTCCTTAGGTCTGATTGGATTAAACTGTAGACCATTCCTTGAATTGGGAAGTGCTTGTGCATTTGCTCCAAAGCTTTTTCGTAATCGCCTATAGCAATAGAGTCAAAAAGGCTTTCAAGCTTTTGCAAACCAGCAATTCTCTCATCCCTTAATTCTCTGGCACTGCGCACTTTACCAAGAAGGTCAGTTGTAACTGCTTCAACCCCTTCTATATGAGACGCTTGCTCTGCTTTTTCAAGTTCACGTTCCCATCTTGCTTTCCTCCGGCCAAGTTTTTCAGCCATTGTTTCCAAGATGAATTTGTCATCCATTGTGTTATTCTCCGCGTTTTAAGCCCGCATGGCTTATTCTCCTCTTAGCTTGTACCAAGTAATTCCTGGATGTCTGCTTCTCAGAGTTTCCCATTCTCTGCTTTCAATGATTTGCTTCAGTTCAGGCTCTTGCAAGAGCTCTACGAGGCATGAAGGTATGCCCTCTTCCCTTGGAAT
>JBFHWZ010000044.1:0-7272 GCA_041599235.1 Candidatus Woesearchaeota archaeon
ATAGAGGGTCATAACTACTGTGCGAAACATTACGTGGAAACTGAAGGTGAAGAATGTGTGTACTGGCAGTTTGTATGGCCTGATCTCAAAAAAGACCTTTCAAATGTTGATAAACTGGAAGGCAGTTTAAAAAGAATATATGAAGAGGTCAAAAAACAATTTCCTGGACTGTTAGAAAGACGCAAAAATGAGGTTGAAGATTAATTTTTAACTGCTTATTTTAGTCTGCTTAATTTTCCTAGCAGGCATTCCAAGTCTGCGTCGCAGGCTTGCGGTGCTCTCAAAGGGTAAGCGTGTTTTTCCAGGTATTTTTGCATTTCGTGTTCTCTGTAAATGGTTATTGTAGCAGTTTCGGGATAGGTTTGTTTTTCGTACCAGTCTGTTAAGCCCATGTCTGAGGAGTGACCTTTTATGTCTTTTAGCTCAAAGCATTCAAGGTCTGCATCTTCCAAAACTATAACTGCCATTTTTGATTTGTACTTGTGAGCAAACACATAAGCGAATTTCATTGCTTCTGTTGGGCTGTTGGTCCAGTTAAATGGCAGAAATTGTTCTATTGGAATGTGCTCGTCCAAGAATTTTTCGTTATTACCGTTGTAAAGAATAGTCATAGGATTTATTCGTATTTTACTCTTAAGTCGAACTTGTCAAATATTTCTTTGTTGGACCTGAATTCTGGCCGTGCATCTGGAACCATTAGCGTTCTTGATACATATCCTTCCATTAATTGTACTGCTTCTGGCGCTTTTTGTTTTAGGTATTCTTGAATAGCGTTTAATGCGTTTTCTCCGAATTCAAATGCTTCAGGGCGCTCCCCTGTCGGTATTACTTCACCTAAATCGTGGCTGAAATAATACTTGTCATTTACGCATACGTGCATAAGCGAGCCTTTCATTTCTTTGATGCTTACTGACTCTCCGTCTTTTTTTAAGTTAAGTTGAGTGAAATCCAAATCTTTGCTGTATGAGAATTCTGCATCATTGAATGTTCCTTTGATTACTAATTCTCCATGGCCAGGGTTACTGTTCAGTCTTCTGAACTGAACATCAAATCCGCGACACGTTACTTTTTTAGCTTTTTTTTCAACTAAATCGTCAAGACTGTTTAAGTTATTGATCATCTTCAACCCACCTAGATACTGCAGTATATACTTCAGTATTTAAGCTTTTCGACAGAAAAAATAAAAAAATTTAGGCAAATAATGCCCATAAGACCCAGATGGTCAGTGCGAGCCAGATGACGCAGCCAAGCCATGCGCGTTTGAGCGCATTTGGGTCTTTCAAGAGCTTGTTTGCCAAGCCCATCATTTCTTTGCTGTAAGATGTTACTGTTACCAGCATGATCATCATGAAGAAGAACATGACTGCAAAGATGTGCACAATAGACAATTCTTGCAGTAAATACCACAAGGACAGTCCGCCCAGGGCTAGTCCGACCAGCTGTGCTATGGCTGCATTGCCATACACGCCTTTAACAACAGGCATCCAATTTTTTGGATTAACCATAATTACCAGCATCTTGAGTAAGCCAAGTGCTGCAACAAAAAATGCCATAAGTTCAATAGGTGTCATACTATCGCCTCCTTTTTTTATACACTAGAGTACGGAAGTTATAAACATTTCTACCTAAAGATTTAAATACCATCAAAAGTGCTTTACGAGCATGGTAATGGAGAAGCTTGGGGAGTCTTTGAAAGGAACACTGAGCAAGATAGCTGGTGCGCTGTTTGTTGATGAAAAGCTCATCAATGAATTAGTCAAGGACATCCAGCGAGCGCTTTTACAGGCTGATGTGAATGTCAAATTAGTCTTTGAACTAACCAATAAAATCAAAGAGCGTATCAAAAGCGAAGAAACCCCTGGCGGCTTGACTAAAAAAGAACACTTGGTTAACATTGTCTATGAGGAACTCACGCATTTTTTAGGCGGTGACAAGGCTGAACTCAAACTAACTGATAAAAAGCCAAACAAAATCATGCTGGTTGGATTATTCGGCAGTGGAAAAACAACAACTGCAGGAAAACTAGCGAGATACTTCACTAAACGCGGCAAAGCAGTTGCCTTGGTGGGTATGGACGTGTACAGGCCTGCTGCTATGGAGCAATTAGAGCAAGTGGGCAAGCAAGCTAAAGTACCTGTTTTTTTAATCAAAGGCGAAAAAGATCCTGTTAAGATTTATGAAAAATTCGAAGCAGAGTATCCCAAGTATGATGTTCTGATCTTGGACACTGCTGGACGTGATGCGTTAAGCACAGACCTAATTGAAGAGCTCAAGAATGTGCATGAAAAAGTGCAGGCTGATGAAAACCTGTTAGTGCTTTCTGCAGATATTGGTCAGGCAGCGCAAAAGCAGGCAGAAGCATTTCATGAAAGCACGCACATCACAGGCGTTATTGTTACTAAAATGGACGGCACTGCTAAAGGCGGCGGTGCATTAAGCGCTTGTTCTGTTACTGAAGCACCTATCAAGTTCATTGGTGTTGGTGAAAAGCAGGATGATTTAGAGCAGTTTAATCCAAAAGGCTTTGTCGGACGCTTGTTAGGCATGGGAGACATTGAAGCCCTGCTAGAAAAAGCACGCGAAGCTATCTCAGAAGATGATGCAAAAGATATGCAGGCAAAGTTCCTCAAAGGCGAATTCACCTTAGTTGATTTATATCAGCAAATGGAAGCTATGAAAAAAATGGGGCCTTTAACGAAAGTCATGGAAATGATTCCAGGCATGGGTCAACTCAAATTACCAAAAGAAGCATTGCAAGTTCAGGAAACCAAGCTCAAGACCTGGAAGCATGCTATGAACTCAATGACCAAGCACGAACTAGAACATCCAGATGACATTTCTGCAGAGCGCATGGACAGAATAGCAAAAGGCTCAGGCCTTGATGTTGCAGATATCCGCGACTTATTGAAACAATACAAGCAAAGCAAGAAAATGGTCAAGGTCCTGAAAGGCGGCAGCCCAGACAAGCTCATGAAAAAGCTTGCTGGAAAGAAAATGAAGATTTAAGTTTGCCCAACAATTCCTTCTATGAACGTAACATATTCATTAAGCGCACCCAGTAAGTTCCGCAGGGGTGTGAGGTTGTTGCTCTCAGTTACTGCCCAGATTTCTACGCGTTCTTTGCCGCGCGGCAGAGGAAGCAGCAAGCCTTGTCTGGTGACTGTCCAATCGTACATACCGTGTTCAAATTCGCCGCGGTAGCGTGTTTTATCGCGAAACCAACTGCGGCTTATTTCTTCAGCAGGAAGCCCATAGGTTCTCAGTACTGCGCGTACTGCGCTGTCATAGCCATATAGAACGCGTGGCACTTCTAATTTAGCGCTGATGATAGCACCTTGGCCATCTAACGGTGCTTCTGCCCAGCTTTGCAGGTATTCTCTGTTCGGCAATAATGATTCTAAACTTGTCATCAACTCACCTGGAAGAGAAAGAACAAGGGATTTATATTGTTTTTGACTTAGTTGAGATTGGGATTATAGGTTTGTTCTGGCTGTTTTTTCTTTTGGCGCTTGAAAGTGAAAAAGATGTGGGGGCCTGTTGCAAGTATAGCGTCAAGGGAGATGCCGCTTTCAAGTTGTTGGCAGATGCCGGTAAGGTCAAGGCGGCGTGAAAAGTTCTCTGTTCGCTTGACTGAGAGTTCAAACGGGTCATAGCCAATGCCAAAAAAGGGCAGTTCTTCTGCATATATTCTGCCAGTTGTTTCAATCAAATCTTGCTGGCCTTCGCCTGCGTACACTTCATTCCAGAGCGCTCTGAAGACCCTTTTTTGCTCCAGCGGCACTTCTGTGTAGCCAAGGTAAAAAAGAAGTTCTAAGCCATCATCCGCAGTATAGTTTCTTTCTGCCACCCTAAGCATTAAGAACTGCTGTATTTTATAAAGTTTTAGCTTCTCAAAACTATTTGTGTGGTCCAAGAAGAAATGCTTTTTGTTCTATGATTTTTGCAGCTTCATCGAAATTGTCAGCAGCATAGACTTTGCCTGGGTGTTTTTCGCCAAAAGCAATAACCAGGTCATAATCTCCTAATTGCCGTGTTTTGTAGCTCGGAATGAGAATAGAATAACAGCCAGCTGCAATGCCCATTTCAATATCGCTTAAGCGGTCACCTATCATGAATTTTGCAGTTATATCTTCAAGTTTAACTCCTGCAAGCGCTGCTGCTTTGTAGAGCATGCCTGGCTTTGGTTTTAAGTCAGGGCATTTGTCATCAACATAGTCAGGGCGTACTGTGCGCCCTTTTGCTTTTGCTTTTTCTACATAGGCAGAATCTACAAAGGGACAATACAAGGCAGAATCAATGTGTGCTCCTTGTGCTTCTAAGCGTGCTACCATTTCTTTATGCACTTCGTTCATGCGTGCTTCTGTCAACAGGCCTAAGGCAACGCCTGCTTGGTTACTCACGATAGCAAAATGAGAGCGCTGAATTGCATTAATGCATTTAATACCATCCACAACACCTGGCAAGAATTGTAATTGGTCTTTCCAATTGTCTGAACTGCCAAGATAATAGTCTTGGTCAACAGTCATGGTGCCGTCCCTGTCTGAAAATACTAACACTGTTGGTTTGTCCATAGTATCACTTCATAAAGTTAGTGAGGATGTCTGTATTTAAGACTTCTGGATGAAAAATGCATCCATACTGTTCTTTTTCAGGATGTTTAATCATGCAGGGTTTGTTATTGGTTGTTGCCAATACCTTGAATGAGCCCGTGCCTGTTTTTGTGTGCAAAAAATATGCAGAAAATGAACCTTCTGCAAGCTTGTTCTCAGCACGTACCTCAACAGGTTGCGGCCCAATTGCAGTAAAGTCTTCTAGTTCCACACCATGTGCTTGTGCAAGTGCTTGCATGCCTGCACAAATACCCAGCACTGGTTTTTCGCATTCCTTGAGCCAGCTGAAATCGTGCTGCAGGTACTTAAAATCTTTCAGTGCAGTGCCTGCTATGATAATCTTATCTGCCTTAGCAATATCGTCAGGTGTTAGCGTGGCGTAATGCTTTGCTTTTGAGCCAATTAGGTCTTCTAGTGGCTTGACAAATTCAAGTTCGCTGAGCTGGTCACTGCAGGTGCTGATAATAAGTATCATTTGTCCTCCAAGCGCGCTTCCTGAATGGCATACACGCCGCTGTTTTTTTCAAAATCTGATTGCGCTTGGGCAATAACGATTTGTTTCTTAAAGAACGGCGCATCGATGACTGTTGTTTCTATTTCTCCGCCTTCGCCTGCTGGGCTGATGTGGTGGGTTGCAGCCACTTTTGATAGTCGCTCTATCATGCCTGCATCTATTGTTTTGCCTAAGTAGTCTTCAGTGAGTGCGTCTGCAAACACACCTGAAATGATGGCTGTTATCTTGTGAGCAAGAACGTCATTCAGCAGCTCGAGCTGGTTTTTGAGCCATAAGGGGTTAAAGCACCATACGCCAAGCTCGTGGCAGATGCGCTGCACTCTGCTTGCTTGGTAGGTTGAGCGCACTGCACCGGTGACAATGCCTTCAATGGCGTGCTGTTTTTGTGCTTGTTTGACTGCTTGCTTAAGATCCTCAAGCTCAGCTTCTTTTTCACCTTTGGTCACAACGCGAACTAAGGGAATGCCCAAGGCTTGTGCTTGCAGGGCAGTCAGGTCAATATTGGGCGTGTGAAACATGTAGCTTTCTTTGTTTTCTGAAACAAGGGTAATCAGACAGGCGATGGTGTGGTGCTGTTGTGCTAATGCTAAAGCTAAAGTGCTGTCTTTTCCGCCTGAAAACAATACCCCTACTCGCATACTAAAGAAAAAAGAAAAGCTGGTTAAAAAGCTTTATTCTTTTGCTATATAGCCAAGCATCCCAATGCCTGCAAACATGATGATGGTATAGACAGCTGTGCCAAAGAGATTGCCTGCATTAACTGATAAGGGTACTCCAGAAACACCAATAATAGTCATCGTAATGCCAATCAAAATCATAAACCATCGTCCCCAGGGTATCATAGTATCGACCTCATGTTTTTTCTATGGTAAATTTGCCTTCATCTACCTTGACGACCACTTCTTCATCTTCGTCAAGGCGTGAAAGCTTGGTAATTATCTCAGGCAATAAAATCTTTTCGCCTCTGAAGTCTAATTTCAGCACTAATTCTTTTTCGCCAAGCAGTTCTTTAAGCACTTCGGGCTTTTTCTCGCCTTTTTTCAGGATTTCTGTTTGATCGTGCAGGAACTTGGCTATTTTATCAGCAACATTGACGCCTGTTGCTTTGGTTATGCCTTGGAGTCCTGGAGAAAGGTTCACTTCAATGGCAAGCGGTCCTTTGTGTGACTGTAGCAGGTCAACACCGCAGATTTCTGCGCCAATGGCTTTCGCTGCCTGCAAGGCAATGCGTTTTTCTTTTGCATCTAAGCTTACGCGTTTTCCAGAACCGCCAGCGTGGATGTTTGCTCGTTTTTCTCCCTGCACTGCTGTTCGCTTCATACCAGCAACAACTTTATCGCCAATCACAAAGGCACGCATATCAGTATCATCTGTTTCAATATATTCCTGCAGCATAAAGGGTTGTTTTAACAAGCCAAGCGCATCAATCATGCTTGAAGCACTGCTTTCACTGTCAGCAAGCATGACACCTTTGCCGTGCGTGCCGCCCGGAAGCTTCATGACCACAGGATAGTTCATTTTCTTGATTATTTTCTTAGCTGCTAATGATGTTGCTACAACATACGTCTTGGGCTGAGGCACTGTAGCTGATTGCAATGCTAAGTGCGTAAGAATTTTGTCCCTGCCGACGGTATGGGCATGATCACTGACCGGCGAGTAGGTGGTGGGCGGCAGGATGGTTGCAATAGCGCGCAGCACTGGTGCGTACTTGACTGAGCCTTTTGCATACACGCAGTCAAAGGTTTCCATTGGTTTTCCTTGATAGAGGATTTCTGGTTCTTGTCCGCCCAGGCTGACTTCAATGTCTGCAAGGCGCAGGTGCTGCACGTCATCAAAGTATTTTTCCAGGGCTTGCGCTATCATTTCAGATGATGTGCTGCCCATGGAAATAACTGCTGCTTTCATTTTGCTGGATCCACCAATACCTTGAGCACTTTCAGGGTGCGTCGGCCGATGATAACATCATGTTTCATATGCTTGCGGTCTGCCAAGGTAAAGCGCGCTTTGATGCGCTTGCCGGCAAGCTCTATGCGGCCTGCAACCACTGGTCGTTTGCTCTTGCCATGTGCTTGCTTGATGAGTTTATAAAACATCGTAGGCCCAAGCCCAATCTTTTTTGCAAGGGTCTTATCTATGCTGCTGAGCGTA
>JBFHWZ010000045.1:0-6826 GCA_041599235.1 Candidatus Woesearchaeota archaeon
GAATACCGGCACAGTGAAAAAGAACGACTGCAAAAAGGCAGGGAAGTCCTTGATGTGCTCTTGCCTGCAACAGTAAAATTATCTTATTTCAGCGCAGCATACAGGCAGGCAGAAGCAGAGGTTTCAAAAAACCATCCGTTCAGCCTTGAAGAGCTGCGCGACTTTTTTGAAAAGAATGCGCCGCCTTCAGCTTCTCAAAACCTTGCCGATTTGTTTAATGAGCGCGCAATAATGAAAAAAAACAAGCAACGTGCAGGCATTTCAACAAGAGCCTTATATGAAAAACTCATCTCGCAGGCTGCAAATGCAGTTGGCAGCAAACCTGCAGGCGAGGAGCATAAAGAACTTATGAAGCGCTACAATTCATTGGTATTTGACCGCATAAGAGCCTTTGATGAGCTTATGGTCCATGGAGATTGCTTCCCAGGTAACTGGCTTGAAGACCTAGACGGCAGCGTCGCCGTAACTGATTTCACGCTCTTTGATGGGCCTATCACGCACGATCTTTTTTCAGTTATTGAAAATCTTGATGTGAGCGACACCGCAAGCGCTGATTTGGTAAGCTATGCTGCAAAAAAAATATATGAAGAGCGCAAAAAATATGATCTGCTCAGGCCAGAGACTGGCAAAAAAGATTTTGTCAAACAAATACAGGACGAATACTTCTGGATGCGCTTGCATAGAAGCCTTGAAACAGCAGGAACATACTTGCGATTGCGCAGCCATGCGCAAAAAGAAGGGGAAGAAGCAGGCAAGGCAGCAGATGAGATAGGAAAAGATGTTGCCCGCATTCCTGACCCAAGCAGAAGTTATTCAATAGCGCTTAAGTTACTTGAAAGCCTTGGCGGCGAGCACGCGCAATTTGCCCAAGATCTTGAGGCATACATGACAAATCAGTTTGGCAGCCTGCTGCATCGCGTTGACACAACAGGACCTGCAAACCTTGGCTTTTTGCCAGACAACCCAAGCTACGTACTTACTGCAGACCTAAGCGAAACTTGGGATCAATTCAGCAATATAACTTTTAGCGATGAAGAAACCACGGAAATATCAGCAGATGATTTGCGAAGAGCTGAATCAGGCGTGCCTGAAGGACAGTATGATGGAGAGGGAGCATTTGATAAAATGCCAGAAGTAACTTTTGACTTTTCAGATACGGAATTAAAATATTTACTGAATATGTCGCTGACTGAAGTTTTGTCAACTTTACGGGAACTGGGGCCTCCATCCCAATTAGAAGAATTGACCGGACTTATGGGAATATCCCCAAGAGAAGTCATGGCTGAATTACATAGAAGATATCCTAAATTGACCATTGATGAGGTAATAAACGCTTATAAGAGCATAGCATACTATAGTGGTAAAACAGAAGCTATTTTCTACGCTTCACAATTTCAACGCGTGGAACCTGCAACTGGTGAAGAAGCTGAGGCAATAAGGCCGCAGCCTGAGCTTTGCAAAGTTGACAAATCAGCTTACAAATATGAAATGGAATGTGAGCTTCCTGATCATGTAGGCATTTCACCAGCAGAATGGCGCACTTTTGCACATCTGAGCATTGCAACCAAGAGACGCGCACAAGTAACTGACAAGGGAGACTGGTATGAAGTTCAGCACAATAACATTCACATAAGAGATGCTGATGATGAATTTGCCAAAGAACTAGAGAATAATCCTGAACTAAGAAAGCAATACACGTCTACAGATACTGTGGCATATGAAGGAATTTCAGGCCTGGGCATGCATGTTTTTGGTTTTAAAAAACCTGGCCAAAAAGTTAGCGCAGATATAAGACATCAATTTCCTGTGCTGATTGAGTACGGACTTGAAGGGGACGAGCTTGTTCCATTCCCGTTACCTGTAACCAAGCGCGCTGAAACGCATAAGCTAGGTGATGAGCTTGAATTCAGGTTGACTGGAGGTTCCCAACTGCACGTCATAAATCACAGCACAAGACAACGACACGTACGAAACTTGAGCAAAGGCTTGGAAATGACCCTTACAGATGAAGGAAGTGCCTTTTATGAAGAAACACTGCAGCCTTATCGCGTATTTGATTTTACTGATGAGCGAAAATACTGGGAAGTTAAAAAGCAACTTGAAGAAAAACATGGCAAAGGCAAGATTAGGCTTCAAGGACATAAAGACCGCATGCTCTTTTACAAAAAAGGCTTGTTTAAGGAGAAAGTAGTTGATGAAATCCTGTATGATAATGCTGATCCAGTGTTGCAGCTTTTGAAGCATCTTAATGCCGCCTTCAATGATAAATCTGCGTCATTCCAGCTTACGCCAGCAGGCACGCTTGAACTGGAAAGCATGATTGAAAACGGCGGCAACCGCTATTTAGCATCTGCCTGTCATTTGATTGATCAGATTTTCGAGCTTGGTGAACAACACGGCTTTGATGGCGAAGACATAACACTGCTTGATTCCCACTACCAAGATGTTGATTTCAGTGAAATGGGCGTAACCTTCCCCAAAGAGGATACGGGTTTAGAAACAGTTAAAGGTGACGGCACTAACAGAATATGGCGTGAAGGGAAAAAAGGCCGCATTCGCCTCGAAGAAGAAATAGCTAAATTCAAGTTAGCAGACATGCCGGTTGCACTGTATAGAACAGATGGCGATCTTGCAGTATACAAATGTGAAAACGGTATAAGCAGATTAACAGGAATAGATAAAATAGAAGCAGATAAGGAAAACCTTGTTGCAGAATCGTACCGTGCAGGAATGGCAGTTCTCGGGGGCATTTCAGCAGGAGGACTGGTTACACCCTTGGTTCCTTACGCAGTAAATGTTGTCAATGCAGCGTTCGGCCTTAATTTTTTCTTAAAACAACGCAGGCATAAGAAGAAAGCACAGCAGCTCAACCCCGCAATATCTGCATTGCCATCAATGAAGAACATTGCAGTGTATCTGCTTGCAGGCGTACTTGGCTGGTATGCACCAACGGCAATAGCTAACGTAAAAGGCCTGTTTGTAGAAGAAAAACCAAAAGCAGTTGAGATTCAAGTGTACAATCCTGCTGAGCACCAAAGCACTTTGGAGAACTGCATTGGTGACCAGAACTTATTGCTGCCTGAATCGTTCATAGGACTTTCTGCTCGAAACGAACAGATGAACGAGCAGGGTATGAAGTTTTTCTATTTAGATCCAAACAGTGTTGCGTTTAAAGAAAAGGAAATGGCTGGGTACGTGAAAGTTCCTAATGGAGAAAAGGGTAAAATACATCTTGCTATTGAAAGCGCAAAATCACTTGAAGGTATGCTCATAGGCCAAGAACTTGTTTCTGGCGGATATGCTGTTGTTAAAGAAGCAAGCGAACCTGACAGTATTTGCAAGTGCAGTGCTCATGAAAAAGACCATTTCAGGTACGACGCTGTGTTTAATACTGAGTACAAGGGAGATTATGTTAGAGAGATTGCTTTGCACACTGCTAAAGGAAAGCTGTTCCCTGAAAATACCACAAGTATTGTGAGAGTTCCTTTGGTAGTAGGAAATCCAGAGAACGCCATTTATGTCAAATCCTTTACGCCAGGGTTCTTAACGCTGGCCGAATTAAATGACAAGGATATTGGTCTGCCTTTGAATGTCAAAATAAGCCTTTCCCAATTAGGCATTGTTGAGCACTATAGTGTGTACAGTGCGCACATGGGAAAAGACGCAACAGAAGTCACCATTCCTTTGAAATTATACACGCCGCAAGACATAGAAAAGCCAATGCAGGTGCATGCTGAGATTGAAGTGCTTGATGCGCGCCCTGGAAAAGGAGATGCTGTGGTGTCCAAAGCTATGCGAGAGCTGTATTTTTTACCTTCATATGACGCAGAAGGCAAGGCTACTGGGTTTACAGTAGTTGATCCGTTTGATGCGCAAGCTACTTCAGCCTACAAGACGTGGCGACAACGTAATCCTGGACAAAAAGTCAAGGTGTGGAATTTTATGGAAGATGGAAGTGTTCTTCCGTGGATGCACCGCTTTTACAGAATGCGGGAAGGTGAGGGAATGTCTGTAAACTTACATGGCCAACTAAACTATGACGTTCGGTTGAAAAATGCAAGCCTCGATAATGAGAGTGCAGACATCCGAATATCTCATCCAGCAGCAGCCAGAAATCCTTTGCCAGGTGCACGTGTTGACATTCCCTTGAGAGGGTATGGTACTACAAAAGAAGCAAAAGTGCTGACAACAGAATTTAGCGATGATAATTGGTCGCGTTTAGTGACGCACACTACCCTTGAAGCGTCATTGTTGAAAATAGTCAGAAATGGTGATGCGGGTTATACTGCAGCAGATTTCAGCATTGTTAACCCTAATACTCGCAAATATAATCAAGAGAAGGATGAAAAGAAATGAGCCCTATACCGGTTAAAGCAGTGTTGTCTGATGCGGGCGGCATTTTGTTTGATGATACACATGGCGGCAGAGTAATTTATCCGGCAATAGCTGAGATGCTTGGTATGCCGTTGCAGGAAATGAAAGATCAGTATCGTCCGTTTGCGCAGCGTGTCATGGTTGATCCTGACTATACACGCAGCAATAGCTTGCAGGATTTCTTGAAAGCAATTGGCAAAACTGCAGATACTGACAAGATTCTTGCTTTGTACAAGAAGCATTGGCCTGTGCTTACTGTTTTTGAGGGGGTTTCTGAGACTGTTGCCGAGTTAGGTAACAGAAATATTGATTTTATTATCTTGACTGATGCAGCAAGCACTGCAGCACACTTAGAAAGCCGCTTGCGAAACACGTTTGGCATTAATAATGGCCTGACTGGCGTGTTAAGCTCAAAGGATTTGCGCGTTATGAAACCTGACAAGCATTTTTTTGATACTGCTTTGCAGAAATACGGCCTACAAAAAGAAGAAGTGGTGTTTGTTGCGCATGATTATGATGAGCTTAAAGGCGCACACGATCTTGGCTATACTGTTTTGGCATTGAACCAAAATGAAGATGAAGGTGATTTTAGTTTTATTCCGCCTGAGCGGAAGATGCAGGTGTTCTCAGACGTGCTGAAAAAAGTAGCGTACAAACCTTAGAGTTCCATTGCGTATTTTGCACGCAGTGCGTGCATGATGTTAGCGCCAATAAATCCTAATCGGGCGTATAATGCTGCGTCATGTGCTGCTGATTTCAGGCGTTCTTGTTTAATGGTTTCTTGTATTTCTTCGCGCAATCGTATGAGCGCCATTGCAGTCTCTGGTTTGTATTTGAAGAACAGTTCTGATAGGTGTGCAACTGCTTCGACCGTCATGTCAAGAACCTGCTGTGCTTTCTTTGAGTGCGGTTTTTTGTTTTCAAGTGCTTCTGTTGCAATGACGTAATAGGTTCCGGGTATGAGCCAGAGGTTATCGGCAAGCATGAACAGGAAGTTTGTTTTTGCAAAGTCGCGATAGCCTTGCTTATTCAGCACGCGCTTGAAATACAGCAAGAACCGCCTGAGGTTTTCATGGCGTGATTTGACGCCCTGTAACAGTTCAGCGTCGTTTTTTTGAAGTGCAGTTGCAAGTGTTTCGCCCATGTCTTTTATGAGGAAGAATGATCGGCGGATGGTGTTATCAAGCTCATCCTCGCTGGTTTGTGCCAATTCTTTGATTACAGTCCTTGTTTCTGATTGCTCGATGATTTCTACACCGATCAAGTCTCTGCTGAGGTGTTGGATGTAGTCTGCGGTCCTGATGGTTTTTTTGGTCCCGTACTGTTTCATAGACTGTTCGTGTACTAGTTCAAGGGTAGTGTAGCCCAGCATGTATGCTGCAAAGAGTGTTTCGCTGAGCAAACGAGTGTTGAGCTTCTTGCAATCAAGCACTTTTTCTGCAACAGCCATGTTTTTTTCTGTGCTGATAACAAGATTTTTGTTCTGTTCCTCAAGATTAATGTAGTCTCCTGCTTTGAGATTATACTGCCGTGCCCATTTTGCAGGAAGGCTCGTAACCAGTGTTGCTGAGCCAAGTTTGATTATTTTTCTCTTCATGAGCTCGTAAGAGGCACGCAAGTATATAAATATTACGAAAACATATGTATTTCTAAAGTATATATATCTTAATAATCAAATATATATTATTTCATAGTAGTGAATGTGCTAAGCAAGAGTGCTTGAGTATAGGGGCGTATATACAACCTATGCACGAAGTATAAAGCTTTGATAGACCATAAAAGTGACGTATATGGATACAGCAACAAATACAAGGAACATAGTAAAGCTCAATGAGCAGCACATCTCAGAGCTTGAGCAGGCAGTAGCTGCAGCAACAGCAAGTTTTGAGCAGGAAATGGCTTCTGCTGAAGAACTCACGCAAGAGCAAAAAGAAGAATACATTGCAGAAGTCAAAAAACAGTTTGATGCTGCCTATACAACTGTTGAAGCTCATGGCCCAACACCTGCAACACTTACCGCAGTACAACAGCTTGCTGCAACAGTCAGTGACCTCAACAGTGCACATTTTGTAAACAATACTGCCCTCATAGCACAGCAACAAACCTTAGCTGAGCAGTATGCAACAGCTTTGGATGAAGCATTTGAAGGCAGATTCTTGCATATTGCAGCATTATTAGAAAAGCGTTCTAAAGATTATTACAGCAAGCTTGAGGGCTCTGTAAATACTACTGCAATAGATTCTGCTAAAGCATTTGTGCAAAAGCGCAGAAAAGACTACAAAAAAGCAAAGCGCAGCAGAAAACGCGATGAAGTGCAGGAATTTCTCATAGAGCGGTTTGAAGAATATGAAGGGCTTATCAAATCTGCAACTGCACAAGAACGTGAACTTGAAGCATTAGACAGCAATCCATTCAGATTGCCTATCAGAGTGCATTATATTGGTGATAAGCC
>JBFHWZ010000046.1:0-6773 GCA_041599235.1 Candidatus Woesearchaeota archaeon
ATATCACACAAGAAATTATTACAGTACAAGCTGTCGCAATCATCATTGATATTGCATTTCATGCCAAAGGCACAGCCAGCACACACGCCGCCGCAATCAATATCAGTTTCGTTACTGTCCTGCTCTTCATTGATGCAGTGCGGGGGCATCTTGGTTATGTCAATCGTAACACCATCACTGGCCATTTCCTCACTGGCCAAGCCAGCACGGTTCTCTGCCTTAATCCTAAAGCGGTACTGCTGGCCATCAAATAAGTTAATTCTATTGCCGAGCTCATCATACTGTATGTAATAGGGCTGCCCATCAGTGATTAATGACGGAGCCCACTGAATCACTGGCTCTTGGGTTGCACTTTCCAAGAACAGCCAGTACTTAATCACATCAGTTTCAGTGTCATTGCCCAGATGCGCAACGCGCAGCCGGTTGGTCTGCCATGACAGTTCAGGGAATTCTGGCAAGCTTGAGGTATCATCAGCATACACCATGAACGGCGGCGTATTATCAATGCTCACCGTAATATTAATCACCGGCGTGACTTCTCCTTTAGCACCATTATTGCACTTCACAAAGAACGCATGCGTGCCAATGTCTTTGGTAACCAGATCAGCATGGCCAAAGCTATAGGAGCAGTTGCCAAAGCACTTGGCAATTTCCAGTTCGCTTTCTCCCCAGTAACAGAAGCCGCGCTTGTTGGTTTCAACACGCAAGTAAAACTGCGTGTCATTTGAATACGGCGGTGTCTGCGAGGACACATTGAACGGCAAGGACAGGTCAACGTGGAACGTGACTGGTAGGGTTTCGCTTTTCAGCTCTGCTTTGTCCTTACAGGCAACATAATACGTGTAATTTGTTTCTTGGCTGACATTAACTGCAACTGAATGCGATTGCTTAGGCAGTTCATCAAAGCCAGGGAATACAAACTGCATTTGGTCAAAGTTCTGGGTTGTATTGGAATACCTGCAGAAGCCCAGCTCATTCATCTGCGCCTTAAAGGTGGTCTGATAAATTCCTAAGCCAGGGAAGAATTCCTCAGCAATCACTTTTGGATGCGCAAACACATTCACCAGTTCAGGCGGCACAGAATCAACAAACAAGTCAAAGCTTTCTTGGGTTATGCCGTCATCATTCTTGCAGTACACATGGATGGGTTTGCTGTCTGTTGTGTTTGCAGGAATAGTTATTTCCTCTGTCGTATGGCTAATGCCATTGCTTGCCGCAAAGCTCTTGAGGAAATCAAATTGTGTTTCAGGCGGTGCTGTAGGCACGTCATAAATGTACCTGCAGTCTGCCTTGATTGAGCTTTCAAAGATGGCAGCAAAGGTATAGGTACTGCTGACTCCCCAGCTTGGGTGCGCGATTCTGATCTTCGGCGGCCCGGTTGCAATAGTGAACACTTTGTAGCCAGGGAATTTGTTGCCTGCATAATCAGTAACGCTCATGTTGAAGATATGCAAGCCATCCTGCAAGTTCTTGGCTAATCCAGTAAAGGTCAGGTTATCTTCTGTTTCCATGAAATCAGCAAGCGGAATCGGAATTGCTTTTTTGACAAACTTGTTGATAAAGAGCAGCTCATCAAGTGATGCATCAGCAAGCAGTATTTTCTCATTAAAGGTCATGTTCATGTCAACAGTGGTTGTGTCAAAGACTTCACCATCAGGTGGGCTCCACGAAATAAGCTCTGGTGGCGTGACATCAACAAACAGCCTGAAGCCGAGCGGGAAGTTCATGGCAGTGCCATTGCCATCAACTGCATTCAATAAGAAATTGTGCAAGCCTTCATTCAGGCTCGCAGAAGGCGTAATAGTATATTTGTGGTTAAATCCTGTTGTGGGACTGATACTGAGCTGCATGTCAGTGGTGCCAAAGGTCAAGCCAACTGCAGAAAGTTGTGCTGGCTCATTAAATTCAACCGTCATAACCGGCGTATAGCTTCGCGTGTAATAATCACCTTCAACATGATTGCCAGGCGTAACCGTTACCTTCAGCGCTTTTGGTCCCTGGCATTTTTTACAAGCACGCACGCCAATTTCTTTAACCACCTCAAGGTTTTTTCTTTTATCAACACTATAATACTTGAGCGTGTTATTGCCTTCTTGCAATGATGCGATTACCGTGGCGCCATCCTGCAAAGAAAGGTCATTGAGGTTTAATTGCGTGCTGTTGGTCGTGATAGGGAAGGTTGCTGCATCACTGCACGTGCTATTGCTGCCAACCACACACATGCGTGCAAGATAACCATCTTTTCCTTGGTATTCACTGCCTTTGTCTTTTTTGTGAGTCTTATCAAAGACAATGACATTCACGTAATCATGCTGATTTGCTTTTTCTCCCTCAAGGAAAAGCAGTGTTTCTGGCGGAAGATAATCAAGCTCGCATGCTTGCCGATCAGGCAGCAGGGGACTGCAGTCAAGCACTGCAATGCTGTCACCATCAGCGTTTTTCACACAGCCAAATTCAGAATGCAGTTGGCACACGCCAATACCGCACGGATCATCACTGCCTGCTTCCACTGCATTATCAGGGCCAAGTTGAATGCCGCCCGATGGGCTTGCGCACTGCAGGGGCGAGTAATCCAAGCAGGTTGCTGTATCACAGCTTGCACCTTTTTGCTGGTGCTTGTTAAAGAAGCACGGATACCGCTCAGTGCTGAGGGCTTTTGCTTTTTGGTCAGTGCACTGGTCAAAGACCTCATTATAGCTTTCAGTATTGGTTGCGTCAAAACTGCCCTGATCAGTGCATAACGGACAGTTGTTAAAGCGCGTATCAACGCACACGCCAATGCCAATGTCAGTAAACACATCGCGCCACTCGCATGCTCCTAAGCCGCAATTGTCTCGCTGGCACGTTCCTGATGAGCGATAATCCATGCACCGCATTTTTGGCCTGCACAGATAACACTTATCGATAATGCTTGCGCTTCTGTCAAAAAAGCAATAGTTCTTGCTGCTTCCAGAGCCCTCACAGGAATCAATTGAGCTATACAAGCCAAAGATATTGCCGCCATCACAGGGTGTTGGTGCAATGCAGTCAGCGCCAGTATCATCAGCAATGCATATTTCTGATGCTGTGCATGATACAGTTGGGCTGCCGAGTCTGTTAAAAGCATTGCAGGCAAAGCCTTTTCTGAACCTGCCGCTAAACGTCGCGCTTACAGCTGTTGCAAAATCAGTGTTGAAATCACTTGCTGTTGTATCATCATACCCATTATCCTGCAAGTAGGTTCTGAAATGGTCATAGGTTGCGCTGCCAATGCAGAACTCAGTACTGTCATACTGGAACCAGCACTCAAGATCACCAGTATTAGCTGTTGCAAAAGCTGCATCGCTTGGCCCTGCAACATTGTATTCTGCAATGACGCGATATCGATAGTCAGTATCCCACAACAAGCCAGCATCAGTGTCAACATAGGTTGCAACTGGCGCTAAGCGTTTTATTTGTATAAAGTCAGTGCAGTCATTTCCAAGACACCTGCTGATATTGATAAAGTCAGCAGGGCATACCATGGCAAGGCTCAGTGCAATATCTTTTTCACCTCTGACTGGACTTGCACTTACTAAAGGCGCAGGCGTATAGGTTGGAGAGCCGCATGCTGCTGGCGGAGTTACTGGCGGCACTGTTGGTGCAATCACAGTAGCATTGCATAATTGTGCGCAGGTCAGGTTGGGGTTAAAGCCAGCAAAGGTGTAATTTAAGCCAGCGCACTGCTGCTGCGTTGTGAAACTGCTTGAACCAGTCACAGGATCGCAGCAGCAGCCGAGGGTTCCTTGCGCTGACGATGGAAGGTTGTAAAGCGCAATAGCTATGACTACTATGATGCTCATGATTACGATTTTTGCTTTTAGCTTGCTATGCATACTGTTGTTCCGACCGTGAGGTCTTGATAATCATGCAATTCGCCATCAGAGGCCTTTACTTTGAATTTCAAAAATCCCTTGCCCAGCGCAACAGGACCTATTTGCGGCGTGCTTGGCTCAAGAGAATAGGTTATGCTATCATCATCAGGGTCAGATGCATTAAGCTGAATTGGGAATGCCCCTTGCTGTGGCTGGACTGTCAAGGTTGTTCCTTGCACACTAAAGCGCGAGCCATCACAATAGGCAGTTTGATTGATTAATGACTGGTTAATCAGCCACAAAGCAGGCGCCCTGTTTTTGCGCACTAGCTGCCATGCCAAAGGCTCAGCCCCTAAAATAGATGAAAGATCCTTGACTGTAATCAAGTCATCATAGCCGAACTTGTCTTGTTCAACAATAACTGAGAATCGTGCAGTTGCATTAGGCTCAAAAGAAATATCAGTTGCTTCAGTATCAATCAATGACTTGATATGGAAATAAAAGCTGCCCAGTTTAATAGGATATTGCACAACAAAGTCTTCTAAGCGCACACTTGCCCCTGTTGCAGGCTGGAACACCTGCACAGGCCAGTTCAAAACAAAGCTGACATATTGTTCAACCTGCAATTGCGACAGGTTTTCAGCAAACACCATTGATGCATTTGCTGTTCCGGCAGTCATCTGCAAGCCAGAAGGCTCAAACGTGCTCCAGTCAGGACAGGCAACAATATTGGTTGCCACATATGCTTCAAGCATTTCCTGAATGCTATCTTGAGACGTTTTGTACAATGGATACAGTTGCGCCTTGCCATAATAGCCAAACCATGATGTGGCATTGCCTTTGTATGGAAAGGTTGCAAAAGGATATGCAGGAATCGTTGAAAAAAAGTAATTTGCCACAGAACCTATCGGGCGTAAAATATTAAATTGCACTTTAAGCTGTTCGTGCTCAACAAACGCCGTGCCTTCCTGGCTTTGCAGAAAATCATCAATAGTACTGCCCTGGCTCACGTACAGCACACCGCCCTGCTTTGCCATAAGCTGCATGCCTTGCCGGGCAACTAAATCAAGACAGGCTGTTATGTAATCACGCACTGGCTGCAAGGCAAGCTGAGAAATGCGCTGAGTTTCTGCATCAGGCCTTTTTTCCTTAGCACCAGCTAAATAATACACCAAGCCAACAGCTAACAGCATCACAATGCCCAAGATCATCATCAAGGTAAGCTGTGCTTTCATGGCCTGAGCTTGCCTCCAAGGTTTTTCCAGGCATCAACCAAAGGACTGGCACCGCCTGCTCCAGGTGTTCTTTTAGCTGTCACAAAGAATTGCGCAGTGCTTGTTTGGTTTTCACAATAGGCATTCAGGCCTTTTTCCAGGTCTTCACCCAGTGCTTTGAAAATAGTAAAGCATGGATTAGTGCCTAAGCTGATGCCCTTGTAATTCACGCCAAGATAATCGTGCCTGAAATCAGTCTGGTCTTCTTCTAAGAACGTAAAGATGCTCCTGCTGCCTTTGTTCGCATAATACACTTTATTGAACAAGCCCGTGTCATTAAAGAAGGTGAAGTTTCTTCCAGTTGATTGCGGATTGTGCACAACCGCAAAGACATAATCACGAATAGTTGCAAAATTATTTTTGAAAACCTGATTAAAGGCTGGTGCCTGGCTTGTGGCGGTCAAGGTCCCTTGCGGAATATACATGACTGCATTCAGGTCTTTGCTGTAGTACAGCCTGCCTATACCTGGGCTTTCATCACATTCCTTAAAACCCTCGCCCATATTGACATTATTACAATCACCTGTTGACAAATTCAGCGCCTTAAGGAAACTGCGCTGAGGATGATTAACCGGCACATTCAAGCTGGTTGCAAACGCAGCACCTTGGTCGTATTCTAAAACACAGACATTGTTGGTGCATGCTGTTTTTTGGGTGCTATTGTACGGGAAACAGCCAGGATTGTCAGTAAAATATTTTTGCACAGGCTCTGTGCCAATCAAGTACGAATATCTGTTGAGCACTTCGTTATAGGAATCACAATATACTCCATAATTAGCTACTTGTGATTGGTTAGCAACACTCAATAATTCAAGAGCAAGCAGTTTTGTTCTGGTAGTCCACTTGCCTTTTTCACAATAATAATCAAGAAGGTACTGTGTTGAGTTAATGCACCGCATTGGCTTTTTAGGTGGCGTAATTGTTAAGTCAACAGTAAAATACTCAGCTGGCTGGTTGTCAAACTGGTCATCACCTGTATCAGTCACCAAGCACTGTGATTCATACGGGCAAAAGCCCTGAATCAATCGGTCCCAGTTTGATTTCAGACTAATAGGATGCCAGGTAGCGCTTTGCGCAAACACTGGCAAAACCAGTGCAAGCAGTATCAATGCATATACGACAACCTTCCTCATTAAACCCTCTTTTTTTATCTACAGACAAAGCCAGCATTGCCGACTCTGTAATACGTATTCAATGTCTGGCAGGCAGTGCCATTCCAGCATTTATCATCAGGACAACAGCCTGTTGTATGCGCTCCTTGAACAAGCGCAGGATTCCATGAAATATTCTTGGCAACTGTTGTTGCTGCATACGGTGTTTCATGCCAGAAGTTCTCTGGCGAACAAACCAAGTTTATACCACCTTCTTGCGTGGCATTAGCCAAGACTGCTCCACAAACCTGCGCAGTATTGTCAATCAGCTGCTCATCAGTATGATAATCAGTCAAATCAAGCAATGATTGATTAGCAATGCCGCAGCCCATGAATTGGCCATGATAATTAACCACCTGCTCATTCACAAACTCACCAGTAGGAATATACTCTTTATCCCAGCAACCACCATTAGAGATAATAGGCTGGGACGTAACAGTTATGGTTCTTCCTGTGCAGTCTTGTCCGCCTAATTCAGTTCCGGGCTCCTCAAGCGTTATGGTATGCTCTCTTCC
>JBFHWZ010000047.1:0-6608 GCA_041599235.1 Candidatus Woesearchaeota archaeon
CTGAACAAAAGGGCGATGATTTGATTTCAGCAATGCGCACACAAGAATATTACCAGCCAGTTATTGGCGTTACTGGACTCTATGAGGTGAACGGGCCCAAGTTCATGCAGGCTGGCGCAATACTTGTGCTTGCCAAACCTTTTGATTGTAGTGAACTCACCAGGCTCACCTATGAACTGGTGGGCTCAAACGGCCATCAAGCTTGATAGCGTTGTAATTCTCGCTGCGCAATAAAATCCATGTCTCTCCTGTCAGGTCCTGCTTGTTGTGCAAGTTCCAGGCAGGGATAGGCCCTGATGACCATAGTGCGATAATACTCAGTTGTTTTTTCTTTCAGCAGCTTGCTCCACGGTGCTGCATCCAGGTCTTCTGCCTGAAAGTTAACCTCAGTTGTTGTTCTGAGCTCCAGCAGCTTTTCCCGAAAATACAGCCTGCCGCAGTACAGGCCGTCAGGTGTTTGCCTGAATGGCTGCGGCGGCTTGCTTATCAACTTTTGATCCACTACGCAATTAAGAAAACCGTTCAAGGCATCAGCTGAAAAAAAAGCAGGCTGGGGCGCTATCAAGAACTCGTGCTTGTGGCTCCAGCGGCCGTTCATGCGCTTGGGAAGAATATCAGTTGCCCTAACATCAGCAATAATCACCCGAGGATTAGCTTCCAGTGATTCGCGCAGTATTTGTAATAAGCTCATGCCCCACCACTACAGAATAAGCGCAGAGCATATGTAAATCTTTCGCTGCACTGGACTCCTTCAGGATACTTTTATATAGTGCAGAACACACATATTCTGTATGGCTGAGACGATATTTTACTTAACTGATCTGACCTATAAAGTGGTAGCGGGCGCTGCAGTCATCTACCTCTACGGCAGAACGCCAGACGGTGAGCAGGTCTGCGTGAAAGATCCGCACTTCAAGCCGTATTTTTATGTCAAGGCTAAAGAAGATATTACTGAAAAGCTCAACCGGTTGAATGTTGAGCAAAAAAGCCAGGAATGTGTGGTCACCAAAGTAGAGAGAGTAAAGAAAAAGCTCAGGGAAAAGGAAACACAGCTGCTGAAAGTATACACGAATATCCCTAAAGCAGTGCCGGTCATCAAGGATATTGTCAGGGACTGGGATGCAGTGGCGTCTGTCCACGAATATGATATTTTGTTCACCCGGCGCTACCTGATTGACAAAGGGCTCACCCCTATGACCTTGGTCAAGGCAGTTGGTGAAAAAACTGTTGAAAAATCAAAAGTGAAGGTTATCACTGCAACCAGCATCGAGCAGTATGAAGAAAACACCTTCACCAAGCCCAGAATCCTTGCTGTTGACATTGAGACCTATAATCCGTCAGGCAAGCGCTTGCTGCCTGAAGAATATCCTATCATCATGCTTGCTGTGTACGGCGATACATTCAAGAAAGTGCTCACGTACAAGAAGTTTGCAACCAAAGACAAGACCATTGAGTTTGTGCCGTCAGAAGCAGACCTCTTAGAACGCTTTAAGGAACTGGTTGAGGAATATGAGCCTGACCTTATTGCAGGCTATTACTCTGATGGGTTTGATTTTCCGTACATCAAGACCCGCGCAGCAAAGTACAAGATCAAGATGGACCTTGGCTTGGACTACAGTGAGCTGAAAATCGCAGGTCAAACGCGGCAGGAAGCAAGCATTGTCGGCATTCCGCATTTTGATGTGTTCAAGTTCATCAGGCGTTCTTTTGCGCGCACCTTGCAGACTGACACCTATTCGTTGGATGCTGTTTCAAAAGAGCTCTTAGGCGAGCAGAAAACACCAGTGGATATTGAAAAGCTGGCGCAGTTTTGGGATGAAGGCTCGCAAAAGCTTGAATTGTTCTGCGTGTACAATTTACAAGACACAAAATTAACCTACGATTTAGCAATCAAAGTGCTGCCGAACATCCTTGAGATTGTCAAGATTGTCGGCCAGCCGTTATTGGACATTAACCGCATGAGTTTTTCACAGTATGTTGAATGGTATGCTATCAAGCAGGCTGCTGCGTTTAATGAAGTTGCCCTGAACAGGCCTGGCTATCGTGAAAAGCAGGCGCGCATGCAGGACCGCATCAAAGGGGCCTTTGTGTTTGAGCCCCAGCCAGGATTATATGAGGATATTGCCATCTTTGACTATCGCAGCTTATACCCGACCATCATTGCCTCGCATAATATCAGTCCGGGCATGCTGAACTGCTCGTGCTGCGAAGGAAAAAAGCTTTTGAAAACTGACAGGGGAAATTTCTGGTTTTGCAGCAAGCGCAAAGGCTTTGTGAGCACGATTATCGAAGACCTCATTACCAGACGAGCGCGCATCAAGGAGATGATGAAAAAAGGAGACCCGCACCGGCTCTTGGCAGCGCGCAGTGATGTGCTGAAAGTATTGGCAAACAGTTTCTATGGCTACTTGGGATTCTCAGCATCACGATGGTATTCTATTGAGTCAGCAGAATCAACAACTGCCTTTGCGCGCCAGTACGTTAAGGATCTCATAACCAAAGCAACTGAAGCTGGCTTTAAAGTGCTGTATGGTGATACTGACAGTGCCTTCATGACCTTGGACGGCAAAACAGAAGCTGATGCTAAGAAGTTCGCAGAAGCCATCAACAAGCACCTGCCAGGATTAATGGAAGTTGAGTATGAAGGCTATTATCCAGCAGGCTTGTTTGTTTCAACCAAAAGCTCAGAAACAGGAGCTAAAAAACGCTATGCCTTGATGGATGCTCAGGACAACATGAAAATTGTCGGGTTTGAGATGGTACGGCGCAATGTAAGCCCCATAGCAAAAACAGTGCAGCAAAAAGTGCTCAAAACAGTGTTAAAGCAAAAAGAAGCAGATGAGGCCCTGCACTACACCAAGCAAGTGGTTAAGGACCTGCGCAATAATGCTTTGCCTATTGCTGACATGGTCATTCACACTGCCTTGTCAAAAGACATTTCTGAGTATGAAAGCACTGGCCCGCACGTTGCCGCAGCGCAGCGCATGAAAGACAAAGGCCAGCCAGTTGGCGCAGGAAGCTTTATTGATTATGTGGTTGTCAAAGGCAAAGGAAGAATCAGAGATAAAGTAAGACTGCCAGAAGAAATAACGCAAAGCGATTATGACGGCGAATACTACATCAAACACCAAGTCCTGCCAGCAGTCGACAGAATCTTTGCAGTCTTCGGCATTAACGTCGATGAATACTTTGCAGAAAAAAAACAAACAGGCTTGGGCGAGTTCTTGTAATCAAATATGATAAAGCTGGGTTTCAATCTCTTTGATGTGTGTAACAATCACAAGCAGCAAACCCACTAGCTCTGATTCAGTGGCGTGCAGTTTCTTTTTACTAAAAAGCGAATAGGTTTCTGTATAAAGCGCAGTGCGTTTGTCACGCATGGCATTTATGTTGTTGATGTTGAAATCGTAGAACGACTCGTATAGCCATTCAAATTGCGCAGTGCATCGGGCAAATAGCTGGATAACTGCTGTGCATACAGTCTGCTTGCTTTTGCTCAATGCCTTGCACATATGATTAAGCGCGTCGCCAATCTGTTCAAGCACTGATGCAAAATGGTACAGGTTCGCCGTGCGTTCCTTGGTCCGCAGGGTTTCAGCCAAGAGCACCCGCTGGCAGAAAAAACAGAACTTATTGATTGTGCTTTCAAGCTCGCCAATATGCGCCGCATGCGTGTGTGTTCCCTCCTTCATATCACTCAGAAGGGATCGCATCATGCTGATATTAAGCAGCCACAACCGCTCGAAGATATTTTCAAATTCAGCTTCATCAGGAGGGGCTATATTGCGCACCAGGATTCGTTTTGGGTATGACTCAATGAGCTCAAAGCCAAATAATTGCCGTAATGCGTGCTCAATATAGGTATGATCAAGGGCATCTTCTGAGATGATTTCAATTTCATCATACCCGTCTCGATAAAGCGAATTGATGTAGCGCCTGCGGAAGGTTTGCCCTTTTTTCAAATACAGGTGTGCTTTGCGCAACGGAGCATTTTCCTGTACTGCGCGGATTATGAGTTGCGTTCTATGGGTTGCCACGCCGACCTTATCGCCGGGCTTAAGATTGTGCTGTTTTGCCCACGTACTTGGCAGAGAGACTGTTAATGTTGCTGGCCCTGCTTTGCTCACCGTTCTTTTTTCCATACGTAAAGAAATGCACTGGACTATAAATCACTTTTTGTATAATTATAGAACAACTCATATACGTATAAATACATAACAATTTATAAAAATATATGCGAAGGGAAACTTTTTTAAATGCCTGCCTTGACCCCAGTCCTATGAGAATAAATGAGTGGGTGGAGATTCGTCAATCAAAAGTCCATGGCAAGGGCGGCTTTGCTGCTAAGGATATTCCTAAAGACACCAGAGTCATTGAGTATGTTGGCAGGCGCATGACCAAGAAGGAGTCTGATGCGCAGCAGGCAAAAGAGCAAAAGCAGTCATGGGTTGGCGTGTTTGAATTAAACAAAACTACTGACATTGATGGCAGTGTGGAATGGAATTATGCTAAGTACCTGAACCATTCCTGTGATCCTAATTGCGAAACAGACATCATCAAAGGCCATATTTACATTATTGCTTTACGGGATATCAAAAAAGGCGAAGAATTGACGTATGATTACAATTTTGACTTTGATGAAGTTGATGATGACGAGTACGAGTGCCGCTGCGGCGCCAAGAACTGCAGAAAAATAATTGTCGGCGAAGATGAGTACAAGAAATATCTGAAGAAGAAAGCTAAGAAAAAGCGCTGATTACTGGCTGTTGCGGGCCAGATCCGATAATTCTTCAAATGTTTTGTCTGCAAGTTGTTCAGGGGACAGCTGAACCTCTTCTTTTTCTGCCAAGAAGTGCAGGTGTGTTCTGAGTAATTGTTCTTTGAGCTGTTCAAATGAACTGCCGCGCTCATATGCGTCCTCAATCTGCTTAAGTGCATAGGCGTGGGGTGTTGGATAGCTGGCTATGTCGATGACCGTAACGGGAACAGTAGCATACTTTTCAGGACGGTGGGATGCGCCAACTGCCACGACTAGCTTCAAAGGGTCTGCGTTGATCTCATAGCGTTCGCGTATGCGCTGTTCTGCTCGCGACAGGTTATGGCCCATATGTTCGTCTCTGAGGTGCGTTATGCTTTGCCAGCTCTCCAATGATTGCCAGTAGAGCTGCAGGGCTTCATCAACACGTCCCTGTGCCAACAAAGCGTCTGCTTTGTCGTTGAGACCATTCCAGGAATTCCATTGTTGCTCTATTTTTTTGCTTTGTTCTGGCTCGTAGCGTTCAAGAAACCATACAGGGATTTTTTTCCTGAACAAAATAGGGTATTCGAAAAAGAGTCTGCCGCATTTAGTCAGGTTATAAGCCAGTTCCCCATAGCTTTCTCCAAGATTATACATTTCTTCTACTGCAAATTCAAATTCTGCAGCTTCGTTTTTTGTTGCAAATGCTGCTTCAGGAGAGAACACGTGGCAGTCTGCAATATACGGACTTGTTTTGCGCGAGTCTTCAATACGGTGAAACACTTTTATTACGCGTATGTCTAGCATGTTACCAATAAAGTATCCCTACTGTTGTGAGTACCCATAAGAAAACGCCCAGGCATAATCGCAGGTCAGTATAGAATTTTTGTGTTTTTAATGGAATGATTGAGCCTGAGTATATCAGGTGATGATAGCGCAATATCACGTATAGCGCAAACGGCAAGGTTAACATCAAGAATTGGTGCACGCTCAAAAATGAGTACAAGGCATAGCCCATGATGAGGGTGCTGGTTGCTATCATCATTAAGGCATTGGTCATGTGCGGACCATAGCTGTGCAGTGAGCCTCTGAACTTAGTTGCAGCATTTTCCAAATGTATCAGTTCGCTGGTTCGTTTGCCAACTGCTAAGAACAATGCAAGCAAGAACGTGCAAATTATCAGCCAGGGACTGACCCAGATGTAAGGACTGCCATGAGCAATAATGACAAAAGCTCCTGCTGCTGCTCGCAGAACAAAATTGGTTGATATTACCAGCACATCCAAAATGGGCTCGTGTTTGATTGCGAGATTATATAATTGTCCGAGCACAAACAATATCAGAACAAATAAGAGAAAAATATCATTAATAGTGAAGCTTATCCAGATGCCAACAATAAACAATAGCGCTGCTATAATGCCTGCTAGTTCTACTGGAATGATTCCTTTGGCAATGGGCTTGTTGTTCAGCGGATGGTGCGCATCTCGTTTGCGGTCTACAATATCATTAATAATATAGTTAGCGCTGCTCACCAAGCACAGTGCAATAAACCCAAGAACAGTTAGTCCTAAAGCACCAAGATTAAATAATTGCGAGCCAAAAACTATAGGTAAAAAAACTAGCAGGTTTTTATACCATTGGTACGGTCTTAATAGTTTTATATAATCGCCAGACCCCATTATACCACATATGGTAGCTTCAAAGGATTTAAACCTTTCGCTACTGGCCAATGCTCAAAGATTTTATAGTTTTTATATAAAAAGTATTTTATATTTAAAATTCCAAGGTAAACTATAGAAAAATAAATTCTAAAAACCAGGAGGCTGATGCAAAAATGGAACCCATATATTTTTTCAACTCAATGGAACACC
>JBFHWZ010000048.1:0-6582 GCA_041599235.1 Candidatus Woesearchaeota archaeon
CAAGCGGGTTGGCAGAGTCAATGGCTTGGCAGTGATGGGCAGCGGCGGCAATTATTCAGGTATTATTTTGCCTATTGAGGCAGAAATCACGCCTGGCGGCAAAGAAAAAGAATTTGTGGCTACTGGAAAACTCGGCATTATTGCTAAAGAAGCTATCAAGAACGTGACTGCTATTGTTAAGAAGTTCTTTGGCAAAGACATCAAAGAGTATGATATTTACGTGCAGTTTTTGCAAACCTATGAGGGTGTTGAAGGTGATTCAGCAAGCATTGCTGTTGCTACAGGAATAATCAGTGCGCTGAACAAAGTGCCAGTAAAGCAAGATACTGCCATGACTGGCTCATTGTCAGTGCGCGGTGAAGTCTTGCCGGTTGGCGGCGTGTCAGCAAAAGTTGAAGCAGCTGCAGAAGCAAGCCTGAAAAAAGTCTTAGTGCCCAAAGCCAACATGCAGGATATTGTGATTGATAAGAAAAAGTTGGGCAAGCTCAAGATTATTCCTGTTGAGACTATTGTGCAGGTGCTGATTGAGGCACTTGACTGGTCTGGCAAGGAAAGTATTCTCAAAAAGATTCAGGCAGCGTGAGGTTTTTTCTGGATGACTGCGATAATTGAAAAAGCAAAAGAGCTGTTTTTGCAGGTGATTGGTGATTTTGGTTCTGACCCGTACGGGTTGTCTTCGCATGTTCCTGAGGTTGAGAAGTGGGCTCGGAAATTATTGAAAAAGCATCCTGATGCTGATGAAGAGATTGTTCTGTTGTCTGTTTGGCTGCATGATATTGGCCATTATCCGCCGACAGAAAGTGATCATGCCGTGAGAAGTGAAGAGCGTGCAAAAGCTTTTCTGGAAAAAGAAGATTATCCAGCAGAACAAATGGGCAGGGTGTTGCATTGTGTGCGGGCGCATCGTTGCAAGGATGTCATGCCTGCCTCTTTTGAAGCCAAGCTGGTTGCTGCTGCTGATTCTGCAAGCCACATGACTGATTCTATGTATTTTAACATGTCTAGGGTTGATAAGGAGAAAAAGCAGGAGTTCAGGGCGTATGCTAAGCTGGAACGAGACATGCGGGATGTGGCCTTGTTTCCAGAACTGCAGGAAGAGCTTAAAGATATATGTGCTGCATGGAAGCTGCTTTTGAAGGCATATGAGCACATCGACCTCTAATGAATACTTACTTCTCAGTGATTACAAATAGAAAGATTTAAAAATCAAGAAGGGTTTATTCTCTGTATGGCACGCGTATACTCAACCAGTTTTCCTATTCGACAAAATAAAACTATTGAAGATCTTACACAGTCAATACGAATATGGATTACCGGCAGCCCGCATCGTGATATTTCTGAAGCTGACCTTGAAAAACTTTCTGAAGATGGCTTTCACCACGCATATGACAAGGGTGACATCAGCGCTGCGCGCATTGCTACAGATAAGGGTGATGTGTATGGCATGCGCTTGATGGAAAAAAATGGTTCAGGAGTGCGCACCACTGATGTGGTTGGCGCATTAGCTAAAAACCGGTTTGATGTTGCAATAAGCCATGATTATGAGCTGTACCGGCTGGGCGACAAGCCAGGCAAAACAACAAAGCCGCGCATTGTGAATGCGTTGATTGAAGCACTGGGTGGCGGGTTTGACGGCACAACGTTGAAAGTGCAAAAAACCCCGCACTGGGCCAGCGAAGGAGATCTTGAATTTGTCGCTGAAGTGGTCAACAATAAATCAGACAACCGCTTGCCGGTGGTGTATGTCAGCAAGGACAATCGGAATCTGGTCACGGTCCACCCGAACAGGCTTGCGTATTTGCTGGGAGGCATGGCGCACGTGCTGGTTGAGCCGTCGCGACAATTTTCTTTTGATTTGCGAAAGCTGACCTTTGGCAATAACACGTACAATGGGGTCATTGGCGTGTACTGGCCTAATGGCTGGCGTAGTTTGGTGTTTCCTGATGCTACCAAAGACCTGGTGCAGGAAATTTATGGCACAATAGAAGAGCACTCGCTGTATTCGTTGCTGCCCAAGGCCTTGACGTATGACGGCATTAAAAGCGCGCAAGCAAAACGGCGCTTTGAGGCGATGAAAGAAGACAAAAAGGCAACAGTTGAAGATGCCTTGAGCCTTGCGGTGGGTGAGATTGATTCGCGCGATAAAGAGATTAGCAACCTGAAACAAACTGTTCATTCGCTTGAGCAAAAAGTAGCGTCATTGAACAGCAAGCGCTCAGTGCAGGGTGAGTTGCTGAAAGGCCCGCAGTTCACTGAGCTGTATTCAGGCGAGTTGCACGACTTTGTCATTGGATTATTGGAAGGTCAGCTGAAGAATGTGCAGAAAGATTCGCGCGCGTACGATGCGCTCACTGCAGTGATTGCTGCTAACAAGCAGAGCGAAAGACGAGAAGAGCTTGTGGGTGAGCTTGACAGGATTTTCAAGTCATGCCCGAAAACCATCAGTGAGGCCATTCTTAAGGAGATCAGGAGTCTTGGCTTTGAGGTTGAGTATGGTGGTAAGCATATTAAAGTGTATGTGCCGGGCCACGAGTCGCGTAAGTATAATATTTCAAAAACATCAAGTGATCATCGCGGCAGAAAAAACGAGTTGAGCGGCATAAAACGAAAGCTGTTGTGAGTGGCAGCATAAGCCTAACGTTATTTTCTATATAGAAAAATATCCTTTGCGGTCATAACCTTTAAATATGACTATCTTCAGAGCAAAATCATGGACGTCAACAAACTGAACGAGTGCCCTGACTGTGCAAGCACGAATATTGTGCACGAAACCTTCAGGGACCAAATAATCTGCAGGGAATGTGGCTTGATCTTTGAGCCCTTGGTTCCGCAATTGCAGGAACAGTTTGAACGCGCGCGCAAAGGACTGCCGCCCAAGCCTAAGGCAACGCCAAAACCAGCAAAGGTGGCAAAAACGGCTCAGAAAAAGGCAGCCAAAAAAGCAAAGAAGGCAGTCAAGAAGGCAAAGAAAGTTAAGCCAAAACGCAAACCAGCTAAGAAAGCCAAAAAGCCTGCGCGCAAGAAAAAACGCTAAAATCCCTTAAACGGGTGTTCTTAGGCGATAGCTTCCACAATATTTTTAAACTCAGGCTGGTTTAGTATCGTCGGTGGGAGAATAATGGCACGACAGACAGCAATAGATATCTTAGAAGCTCATTTTGACATGCGCCAGCGCACGCACAAGAATTTCAAGAGAAAGCTGGCAGCAGCTCAAAAAAAGAATGACACTGCTTTTCTCTCATTTGCAAAAAACTTTTTGATGTTCTTAATTGGCAAAGACAGTGCTAATCTGGAAAATATTGAGTTTACCCTTGGCGGCCCGCCTGAAATTGGCAGGGATACAAAACGAAATTACCGTAAAGATCCTCTTGCGCGCTGTATTTGCCATGCGCCATTACGCAAAGCCTACAAGTTCAATGTGCGCTATACTGATGATGAGACAACCAAGCGCGCTGGCAATGTAGCAGGCACTACTGGCTTGCGAACAGTGGGAGAAATGACCTTGGGCCCTGACCATTGGGATGTGTTTCCCAAGCTCGTGCGAGCACTGGGCGATCCTGATTTTGCAAAGCAATTACCTGTTTCAGAAGAAGATGCAATGCAGGAACGGCAAAAACAGCCTGCGTATGTTGAGCAGAACCTTGTTGAAAAACTGCCAAGCACCTTTGTTGAGCAATTAGAAAAAGCAGGTATTGATCCAGAAGCATTGCAGCAAGTTCCTGACTTGCTTAAGTACGGTCCTGATATTCTCAAAAGCAGCGCAGGGCATCTTGAGCACTTGCTCAATCCTGCTAACAGGCGCTCATGGTATAATTGGTTTGACTCAAAGATTAAAGCAGGAGAAATTGAAGATGAAAATATTATCAAGGCATTTGACAAACTGCACTCATCTATTCACCGCGTCAGTGATATTGATGTGAGCTTGCTGCTTGCGTATTCCTACCAGTTCAGAACGCGGCCGCGCGAAGGCCTGATTGGCAATCTGAAGCAGGAATTGTTGTACGTGCGCGACATTCAGCACGGTTTTAGGCATGAACCTATGACCGCAAGCGAGAAACGTCTGAGTGAATACATTCATCCGGTTGTTATGCAACAGCGTATTTCGCCAGCACATATCTATAAGCTGGCTGAAAGGCCTGGTGCAAAACAATTGCGCGATATTCTAGGCGAGTATGATGACAAAGTGCCTGAAGAAGAACGCACTGATGAAATCACTGTGGCTGATGCTGTTGCTTTGCGCAGAGCATTTCCTGGCTTTGACCGCGAGCGTACGGTGTTCAACAGAAGCAATTTCCATGTGTATGAATTATTTGCTGATGGCCGCAAAGACAAACAATCACTTGACAAAATCTTTGAGTTGCTTGAAGGTTACTTGGACCATGACCGCAAAGCAGTGCACAAGAACAATGGCGTATGGGATGATGAGAATACCATCCTGTCAAAATCAGCATATGATGAATTGCATGCAGCTTTGTCTTTGTCAAAGCTTGACTCAAAAAAGACCAAGCGGCAAAACCTTATTGATTTCACACCAATGCATCGTTCTCAGGAGCTTATTGGCAGAATCTTCACTGAATATCAAAAAATGTTGTATGCTGTATCAGTATATGACAATAAAAAAGCACTTGGCATCCGCAAAGGAAACTACCAGCACATCGCCGCCGTGCAAGCACGCTATGGCATTGATCTTGAATCGCTTGTTGAAAAAGCAACAGGCCTTGTTCTGGATGTTAAGATAGAACCGGTGCGGCCATTCCAATACGCTCCAAGAGAGCGCAGGGAATTGTATGAAGAGCAGTGCAAGCGCTATGAAGAATGGAAAGAGCTCAATAAGAGCCTGAAAAAAGTTGTTAAGTTTGCCCCAGACCTTGAAGAAGCAGTGCAGTTTGGCTTGGTTGAGAAAAAATATCTCAGCGAGGCGCGCATTAAAGCTATGCAGGAAGCGCAAACAGTGCTCAATGAGTATGAAAAAATCGACAATGACTTGCGGAAAAAGATTCAGTTCCTTATTTCACTCAAACCGCTAGGCTATGCCACTAACAGTGTGCGCACTGATGGCGCGTATTGCACGCGCAAGCCAGAGCGCTTTGATATGTATACATTTGAAAAAGCAACCCATGCAACAGGACAGCAAAAAGCAGTGATTAACAATCTGTATGATACGCTCATGGCTGTTGATGATGCACAAGGCAAGCCCATGTATGCGCGCTTTAAGACCGCGCGCGGCAAAGCAAGCCTTGAAACGCTTGCTACAAAGCTCAAAGCTTTGCGGCACGCACAGAAAAAGGAAGTGCTGTATGAGCTTAAGCAAGATGAGCTTGGAATCGTGCGTGTTGAGCGTATCTATTCAGTCTGGAATGAGACTGCTGACAGCAAAAGGCTATTTGGCCAAAAACAGGTCTGGAAAAATCCAGGCAAGGCGCGCATTGTTGATATTGCTGTGCTCAACGCGCAGTACAAAAAGCTTGAGAATACAGTGATTGTTGATGATAAGCTTGAGCAGAAAATGCGTGACTTGAACGAGCAGCCAGTACGCACCAAGGTCTTTGGCCCCTATCCTGCGTGCACTTTTGGCAGTATGATTAATGATGCCTATGATTACCAGGGAGAAAAGAAAAAAGATATTCGTATTGCAAAACCGTTTGTTAGAATAATCAATGGTTTGCACAAGAAGTATGTTACTGCCAAATAACTTCTACTTCATCAATGCGCTCATAGGGATTAATGTCTGCTTCTTCTAATGTCAGTCTGCGTCCTGCTTGGTATTCAAGAATGCCCTGCCAGGCAATCATTGCTCCTTGATCGCCTGAATACTTAAGCGGTACTGGATAGAATTTTGCGTTTCTTTCTTTGCACATGGTGTCAAGCATAGTACATAATTTTTGATTTGCTGCAACACCGCCAATCAATAATAATTCGTTTTTTTCGCAGTGCGCTAAAGCACGTTCTGCCACTTCTGCAAGCATGGCAAAGCAGGTTTCTTGCAAGGAAAAGCACAGGTCTTCTGTTGAGGTTCCTTCTTTGAGTAAGCGCATAGCTTTGGTGATAATGCCTGCAAAGCTCACGTCCATGCCTTTGACAGAATACGGCAGCTCTATGAATTTTCCTTTTTTGGCTAGTTGTTCCATTTTTGGTCCTGCAGGAAAGCCAAGGCCTGCTTCTCTGCCAAACTTATCCAGCGCATTGCCTAAACCAACATCTAAGGTTTCACCAAATACTCTGAAGCGCTTGCCTGCTAAGGCAATCACTTGCGTATTAGGCCCAGAAACGTACAAACACACTGGATCTTTTGCGCCAGTACATAATTGGCCAATAGTTAAGTGCGCTACTGCATGATTAGCATTAATGATATCTTTTCCTTTTTCTTTGGCTAGTTTTTTTGCCAGTTCTTTGCCAAATCTTAAGCAGGGTGCCAGCCCAGGACTGCCCGAATAGGAGATTAAATCAATGTGTTCCCAGGTAACATTAGCTTCTTTCAGTGCATCTGCAATGACTTTGTCAGCTATTTTCTCATGATGTTTGGCAACTTCTATAGGAATCATACCGCCTTCAGTTGTAGTATACTGATCTTTAACATTAGAC
>JBFHWZ010000049.1:0-6535 GCA_041599235.1 Candidatus Woesearchaeota archaeon
AAGGACAGCAGCATTTACTTTGGCAAGATGCATTACAATCAATTGCCGCGCATTGCTCTGAGAGAATTCAAGCACCACGACCTTGATGGTGGCTTTATCGTTATCGACCATAATACCAAAAGCATTCTGGACTGCCAAGGTGCATTTCCTATTCAGAAACTGCAGTTCAAAGATTTTCTTATTTATTCGCTGGTGCGGTGAACAAGTCTAAACGCTGCTGTTTTTTGTCAAATGCTTCTAAGTATTTTGGCGGTCGTACTGAAACAAATGAATACCCCCAGTCTTCAAGCATTTGCTTGGCATTGGGAGTTATTTTTGGCGCTGCTATGATGCCGCGGACTTTGCTGATGCCTTTGCTGACCATGAGTTTTTCAACATACCTGCGCAGTTGCGTCACTGCTGCAAGGTCTGCCTGGTAGCGTTTGCATTCAACAACTGTTAAGGTTTGGTCTTTATCTGTTCCGAGCACGTCAATAAAGCCGTATTTGGTTTGTTCTTCTTGGCTGACAGGCGTAAAGCCTTCTTCTATCATATGCGGTTTTTTGTAGAGCATATCTGCCATGTCTGCTTCTGTCCCTTGCACCAGAATGCTTTGCCCGTCTTCTAGTTTGTGCGAGTTAAAGAAGTGTATTCTGCTGATGGCAACGTCCATGTTTTCTTTGAGCGCTCCATTGCGGCTTTTGAGAACCAGTTTTTTGTCTTGCACTGACAGCTCATGTGCCGTATCTGGCTTCATGTAATTAATAGGATTGTTGCCTGATGGTTGGTGTACTAATAAGGTGTTATCTCCTTTGATAATAATAATGCGGTCACCTTCTGCCAAATAGCTTTCTGCCCTGCCAGAATAGCGAATAGTACACTGCGCCCCAAACACAACTGTTTCATTCCGCTTAAGAGCATCATGCACTAATGAGCAATATTCTTTAAAGTCCCACATAGGTTTTTTGATACAGAATTGGCTTAAAAAAACTTATATGCTGGAGTATATATTAAAAGTTATTAAAAGTGCTTGAATTGGCGCATGGCAACACCTGCTTCTTTGAGCATGCGCGTTGCATCGTCTGCAAGCGGATAATCTGCATTAAATACAACTTCAGCTATGCCTGCATTGATAATCATTTTTGAGCAAGTCATGCACGGGCTGAACGTGCTGTATAAGGTTGCGCCATTTAATGACACGCCATGATACGATGCCTGCACTATTGCATTTTCTTCGCCATGCGAGCACCGGCATTCGGTCAGTCCTGTTCCTGAGCGGGCAAAGCTATTGCAGCGCTTGCACCCTCCTTCATTGCAGTTTTTTGTTTTACGGGGCGTTCCATTATAGCCTGTAGAAATAATGCGCTTGTCTTTTACAATAATTGCTGCAACTTTTCGTTTGATGCAGTTGCTGCGTGAAGCTACTTCGCGCGCAATCTGCATAAAATACTCATCCCAGCTGGGGCGCTTAAGCTGTAGTTTCGGAGCAAGATCTTGCAGCACAGTATCTGTTTTTTTGTGTAAATCACCTAAAGTTCCCGAATTGTTAATGACTACGCGCGCCATGCTGACAGTCTTATGTAATTGCTGCTTTGTCGGGTCAGCGCTTTGCTCTTCTTTTTCCCGCGCTAAAAAAGTGTCATAGGCGTCAGGATCGCCCTCGCGTTTTCGTTCTTGCATCCTGCTGAATCGTATTTTTGGTGGCGAATCAACATTTATGAGCACAAAGTCTTTTCGTTGCTGCAAGGCAAGCACTTCTGCAGGGTTTCTGATAGACGTAATCACATGATTCTGGTCAGGCTTCATGTTTTCAATAGTCTTTTGCGCCAACACAGCATGACCAAAGGTTTCGCGCAATTCATTGCCGATACGGATAAGATTATCGCGGGTTGGCCGAAGCTTGCGTTTTTTAGCCTCTTCCCTGATGACATCAGAAAGTGATAAATGATAGAAGCCCTTGGTCATCAAATACTCTGCTACCGTATCCTTGCCACTACAATACTTTCCAGTAACCCCAATAATCATACTGAAACTCAATTGCGCACGCAATAAATACTTTCCTGTACCTGAATAGCGATACCAGAGAAAATAAATGCTTAAATATTTGCCTTGGCCAGAAGAGTCAGTGGGGAACTATGTCTAAAGTACGGCCTATTGCTGAAGAGTATGATACTGTGCTCGCGCATTGCATTGATTCTGAAGAATCAAAGCAGAAAGCGCTGTTTTATGACAGCATCGCTGCTGCTGTTGAACGGGCTGGCCATTCCTGCTTTGTGCCGTATAAGCATGTAGGCTGGCCAGGCGATCCTGATGAGAAAGACCCTCGAAATACATATGTTCTGATTAATGATGTTATGATTCCTTCTGCTGACCTGGTTATTGTTTATTTAGGCATTCCCTCAACAAGTCTTGGCATGATGCTTGGCAGCGTGCTCAGCACAGGCAGAAATGCACTCTATCTAGTTGAGCGCGATGCCCCTTTAGAGCCAAAAGTGGATGCCTTAGTGCACCACGACCCTAAGCTCGGAATCCACAAAGACTATCGCAAAGTTGGTGTTATTGAATTTGATTCAGAAGACCAAGCAGTGCAGGAACTTGAAGGTGCAGTAAGAAGCCATTTCAGCAATGCTAACAGCGAGGCACCATGAAAGCATATCTAGATATTGTTGAAGAGATTTTTTCTAAAGGAAAGAATAAGCCTAATAGAACAGGCGTGGATGCAATCACGATTACTGGTGCTGTGTTTGAGCATGATATGTCCAAAGGCTTTCCTTTGCTGACCACCAAAAAGACTGCTTACAAGCCAGTAAGAAGCGAGCTTGAGTTTTTTATCAAAGGATTAACTGACAAAAAATGGTTGCAGGATCGCGGTAATAGAATTTGGAATGAATGGTGCAGCCCTGAAAAGGTTCCTTACGGCCATGATGATGAAACACAGGAAAAAATGGCTGCTGAGCGCGACCTTGGACCGATTTATGGCTGGCAGTGGCGTCATTTTGGTGCTGAATACCAAGGCTATGATGCTGATTATACTGGCCAGGGTGTTGACCAGCTCGAAAACCTTGTTAACAAGCTTAAAACCGATCCTAGTGATAGGAGAATGATTGTTAGTGCTTGGAATCCTCTTGACAATCACAAGATGGCTTTGCCGCCCTGCCATTATTCATTTCATGTTTCTGTTGTTGATGGCAAACTAGACCTAATCTGGAACCAGCGTTCTGTTGATACCATGCTCGGATTGCCGTTTAACATTGCAAGCTATGCTACCTTGCTGCATTTGCTTTCGTTGGAATCAGACATCCCCATTGGAAAGCTGAGAGGACATTTGGAGGACGTGCACATTTATGCCAATCAAGTTGATGGTGCTAAGGAGCAATTGACCAGAACCCCCTATGATCTTCCAACAATCGTTACAGATAATTTCAAATCCCTTTTTGATTGGGAGTATACGCAAACAAAGTTAAAAGACTACAAAAGCCATCCAAAAATAGAATTCCCTATTGCTGTTTAACATGGAACTCGCACTCATAGCGGCATTGTCTGAGAATCGTGTTATTGGCAAGGATGGTCAAATCCCTTGGAAGATTCCTAAGGATCTCAGACGATTTAGAAAGCTCACCGTGGGCAATGCAGTGATCATGGGCAGGAAAACCCATGAGTCTATTGGCAAGCCGCTTGATAAGCGGTTTAATATTGTGCTTACGCGCAATGCTGATTTGTTGTTGCCTGATGTTACCCTATGTTCTTCATTGGATGCTGCGCTTATGTTATGCAATTCATTTGATACTGCATATGTAATAGGTGGCGAGAGCGTATATAAAGAGGCTTTGCCATTGGCTGACCGGTTAGAACTCACCTATGTTGACGGCATCTTTGATGGTGATGCTTTTTTCCCAGGATTCAATCTTGATGATTGGATTGAGACTGAGCGCCTGCCGCGAGATGCATATTCATTTGTAACCTACATGAGGAAAAAATGAGCCTGCTCATCACATTTGAAGGTATTGAAGGCTGTGGCAAGACCACGCAGAGTAAACGCTTGTATCAGCACTTGCACGAGCAGGGTTATGATGTACTGTGCAGCCGGGAACCTGGCGGCGTTCCTTTATGTGAAGAGGTTAGAAAGCTTTTGCTTGATCCAAAATACAAGGGGCAAGTAGGATCAAATGCTGAGTTATTTTTGTTTGAGGCTTCACGCTCCCAGTTTTTCGAATCATTAGTGCTCCCTGCATTGCAAGAAGGAAAAATTGTGTTGCTTGACCGGTGCTATGATTCTACTACTGCTTATCAAGGGTATGGGCGCGGTATGGATAAGGATTTCATCAACTTGCTGAACATCACCGCAGTACAGCAGCGGCCACCAGACCTTACACTCATTCTTGATCGTGATGCACGTAAAGGCCTTGCAGGCGCGACTGCTGATGAGTTCGGCAAGGCTGACCGGTTTGAGCAGGAAACGCTTGAGTTCCATGAGCGCGTGCGTCAAGGTTTTTTGGCTGTTGCACAGAATGAGCCGCATCGTGTTAAAGTGGTGGAGTACCGTTCAGGTGATGCTGAAGGCATGCACAAAGAAATCAGAGGCTATGTGCTTCCGTTTTTAGAAAAAGTAAAAAATAATTATCCGATATAATCAGTGTATTCCATATCGTCTTCTTCAAATTGGTCAGTTATGAAGAAATCGCCAAGTTGTCTGTTTTTCCGCATCTCTGAATATTTTATTGCTCCCATGGCTATCACCTCGCGTTCCCGCGCTAGGATAAAGAATAGGGCACTTATTTATATATACATTGTAAGCAGAAAATATAGTCTTCAATGGCAGTGTCGCTACTCTGGAATTAACCGAATTCTGCCAGCTTGCCTGCAGTGTGCTTGATCAGTTTACCGTCGATAGTTGAGATTTTTATGTTGATTGTCTCAAAGCCCTGTGTCAGGTGCGTTATGTTAAAAACTGAATGATCATCTATATGTTGTATTATAAAAAATGTCTTCATGATCTGCCTGCCCTTATAATGCTCATCCATAACTGCTTGGGCTTTGTCTAGTGCTTCTGCCATGTTCAGCTTGATATCAGCAACAGGCAGGGGCTTGATCTGGCCTTCAGCTTTAAGCACATCCTGCGCTTCAACCAAGGTCACTGCGCCTTTTTCATAGATGACCGTAGTCATCTTTTCAGTTTTGTCATCATAGTAGCCCAGCTGCCAGATGTCTTTATTGGGGTCATCTAAGAGAACAAAGGCATGGGCAAGATAGCAGCGCTGATGCGCTTTTTTCCAGGTTTGAAATGTTTCTGCGTCTTCTATTGCTTTGAGCACTTCCTGAAATTCCATGGATGCTGGAGCTGATGGTTCTTTAAATAATTTCCTATGTGCGAGAGAATTTTTTGCGCACTACTTTCACCACATGTTCAAAGCCCTCGATGGGGCGCAAGCCTATCATGCGCTTGAAGACATACAAGGGCGGGTAGGCTTTACGCGCACGAGGCTCTTTGAGGCGCAGGACAAGAAATGCTGAGCCTGCGCGCAATATGACTGAAATGGCAAATACCAAGGAAATGCCTGAGAAAACAAATGAGCCATAGTCTGCAACCAGACCGCCGAGGATAGGTGCTGCTATCATGGGCAGGGCGCTTATCATGGAATATTCTGCAACCTGCAGTGCGCGGTGTTCTTTATCTGAATAGTCAAGCAGCATATTGAACAAGGCAAGGTCAGTGCCTGCCCAGACAAAGCCGCTCAGAATATGAATAGGTATGACCAGCCAGGCATTTGCCTGAGTGAGAAACAAGTAGCTGAAAGGCACAAGCGCTGTGCCGAGCACACCGAACGTAAGCACAGTCTTGTCTCCAAAGCGGTCTATGAGTTTTCCATAATGATAGTGGGATATAAGCTTTGATACTGTAGTGACGCTCATGGCAATGACAAAAAAAGTGTAGGTGAATTCAAGGTTTTTCAGCAAGTACACTGCAAAAAAGGGCGAGGCAAATTGCCAGGCAAAGTGGAAGTACAACGCAAACATGCAGAATTTGAGAAAGTCGCCGCGTATGGTGAAAAATTCTTTTACGGGGTGGTGATCATGGTCGCTATAGGCTGGCTCTTTGATACGCACCATGCTGAACGTGGTTGCTAAGCCAAACAGCAAGCCTACTGAAAAGATAGTTGAAAAGCCAGTGAAGTCTTGCTTGGAAAATAAGTCCAAGTACCATCCTGCGAGCAGGCTGGCTGCCATGTGGGCTATGCCTATCAATATGCTGCGGTCAGCAGAAAAGCGCGCCTGATGTTTTTTATGCACGACATCCGCATATAAAGACAGCCACGCAGGATCTGCAGTGAAGTCACTGAATTTCATGAAAAAGACAAACACCACTAAATAAAAATAAGGATTATGTATGAAAAAATACGGCAGCAGTATGATGAACAGCCACATGATTCGCGATAGTCCTGTTGCTATGAGATACACTCGTTTTCTGCTTGCAAACTCAAGAATTTGCGCTCCAGGAATCTGCGCCAGAACGTTTGCGATCCAGGGCAATGCGCCGAGAATGCCAATGACTGTATTG
>JBFHWZ010000050.1:0-6499 GCA_041599235.1 Candidatus Woesearchaeota archaeon
GCAGAAACTGATGTGCTGATTGTTGACAATTCAAAAACTGATGACTACAAACAAGAACTTGAAGCAGCAGGGCTGCAGGTCATCAAAGGTCCGTGGTTTGAAAGCGCGCGAGAACGCATCACGGTCAGTAGAAACCTACTCAAAGACTATGCGCTTGAACGTGGCTACAAGTACCTTTTCAGTCTCGAGCAGGATGTTATTGCAGAACCTGACACGCTCTCAAAGCTCTTAGCGCATGGAAAAAAGATTGTAAGCGGGGTGGTTATGAATAACCTGCCAGTAGGCACTGAGATCAAGCTTGCGCCCATGGCCTATGGTGTTCATCCGCATGACCCGACTGGCTTGTGGTATGTCAGCGAAGCTGAACTCAACAAGCCGCAGCTCATGGAAATCAAAACATGTGGCTTGGGCTGTGTGCTTATCCACTGCTCAGTTTTGGAAAAAATAAGTTTCCGCTACACTGGCGGATTTGATGACATGATGTTCTGCAAGGATGCTATTGAAGCAGGCTTTAAAATATATCTTGACACAACAGTCAAGCCGCGCCACCTGCACGGCAGCTGGAAAGACATTAAGAAATAAAGACAATATCTTCTTGCAATGCTGTTGCCATGATATGCTCTGCAAAGCCCTGGCCTGCAGTATAGGCAGCTTCCTGCGTTACGCCACCAAACACATCAGCAAAACCTTTCTTTTCTGAAAACTTCTTGAGCTCAACAGTGATGTTCAGCATTGATTCAAGAAACTCAACAGCTTCTTTTCTGCCGCCCAACATATCAACAAAGCCCAGCTCGTGCGCTGTGCTGCCTAAAAAGACCTGGCCGGTGCTGTATTTCTTAACGTGCTCAAACTCAAGCTCCCTGTTTTCTGCAACTGTTCCGATAAACACATTGTGCAGTTCATCAAGCATATCCTGCACGATCTGCTGCTCTGCTGGGGTCAATTCCTTATAGCGCGAGCGCATGTCCTTGTATTTTCCTGCAACTAATCTGCGATAGGTGATATTGTACTCGTCAATCAAGTCAGCAAACTCCAGATAGGAGCTTTTCACGCCTATGGAACCAGTAACTGACATGCGATTTGCAAACACAGTATCTGCTGCTGTTGCAACCCAGAATGCACCGCTTGCACCAGCTTCTCGGATGACTGCCACTGTTGGTTTTTCAGCGCGTTTGATTGCCTGAGCTATCTCATCTGTTGCGACTGGGCTGCCGCCAGGGGAATTAATCTCAAACAGAAGCGCTTTGATATCGTCATCTTCTTCTGCATCCTCTATCCAGTCCACGACGCTCTGTGATTTAGTGCCTGTTCTATCCAAAAAATCACCTGAGCCTGTGCCGATTGCGCCGGAAATGGAGATCAAGGCAACATTGCCATCTAATATGTCAGTATCGCCGACAAATAAGCTGATCATGCCAATGATCAGGACTAAGGCAAGGAAAGAAAACAGGAAACTTACGAGCATGCCGGTAATGCCAAACACGCGCTTGGCAATAAACCATGGATTAAACCCCTTTTTTTTCATATGGTAATCAACCCTGCTGTGATTTATAAAGTTTTCGTGGCAAAGCTTTATAAAACGCCAACTACTGAACTAGCCTAGATGAGCAAAAAGGAAGAACTAACGCAACAACAGCAACAGGAGCGAGAACAGGAGTTCTTGCGCAGAACGCCCTTTCCTAAAGGCAACCAGGTCATTGGCATCTGCGAGCAGCGCGTAGGCGGCTCACGCATGAAAGTGCGCTGCATGGACGGCAAAAACCGCATTTGCAGGATTCCTGGCAGGCTCAAGCGCCGCTTGTGGATTCGCGAAGGGGATGTGCTGCTTATAGAGCCCTGGGAGCTCGGCGGTGAAACTAAAGGCGATGTGGTGTTCAAGTATCGGCCCATTCAAGTTAATCTGCTCAAAAAGAAAGGTTTATTAAAACAGCTTGAAGTAGAAGAATTCTGATGAAACGCATACTCATACTGATTATGGTTTTGTTTCTGGCAGCCACAGCGACAGCGCAGTTATGCGAAGAGACTGACAATGGCATTGATTATGACAACAAAGGCAGTGTGAAATATGGGGTCACCACCCTGGAAGACACCTGCATTCTCAGCAAGCACACTGAAATGAGTGTTGAAGAAAGCGTCTGGCTCAAAGAATACTACTGCGACAATGACCAGCGCAAAAGCGATACGATTGACTGCACACGAGAAGGCTACCTGAAATGTGCACTGGGTGTTTGCACTGGCAAAGAAAATGTCACTGCACAAAAAGAAGCAGAACAAGCAGCACAGCCCAAATGCGGCAATGACGTAGTTGATTCTGACCTTGGCGAAGAATGCGACCCGCCAGGCAAGATTTGCTTTGCTGATGGCGGCTATGGGCAATGCGATGAGTACTGCAAGTGCCCGCTTGAAATTGGCGACAGCGGGGTAGTCAAGAAAAATGAAACAACAGCTAATGCGACAGCAACAAATGCAACTGCTAATGTCACTGCTCCTGCTGCAGAGAACGTGACTGCAGAAGAGCCAGCAGAAGAACCACTGCCAGAGATTGAGAAGATTGAGCCTGTAGAGGTTGAGCCAGAGCCTGAAGTTGAAGAAATAGAGATTGAGCAGCCCCTGCCTAACTTTGTTGTGCGCTTTGTGAACTGGATCAAGAGCTTGTTTAGTTAAAAAGTCACTACTCTAGAATAGAAATGTTTATATAACTGGTTTGAGTTCTGTTGATTGGTGATATGGTGGGAGTTGGTAGAATTATTTCATTGCTTATCTTTTTGGTACTGAACTTTGTACTTGCTATTTTTCTTGAGTCAAAACTGGCCAGCGGCTATACGTTCGAGCTGGTGGTTATCGTTATTGGCATTATCCTGAGCATAGCATTGCTGCTTGGCGTAGCCATTGAAGCGCGTTGGACCTGGCCTGTAGCAACCATCTTATTTTCAGTCTTTTTAGCAAATGCTGTCTTTTTGTACATTGGCACTGCTGCCTTTGTGGCATTCACCGGCTTAGTGCTGGTCAATGTGCTTGGCTTGCTGACTGCAGTGCTTTCAATCAACGAGCCAGAACCGTACATGGTTGACGCATTTCCATTAGAAACCTATGAAGCAGCATCCCAGGCAGCAGTCAGCTACGCAACACGCACCAGCAAAAAGAGCACAACCAAGAAGAAAAAGAAAAAGTGATTATTTCTTATAATAGGTTACGTACTGCTTGAGTGCTTTGATTGCATTTGCCGGAAACGTGAACATGGCAACCCCTTCTGCTTCCAATGCTTTCTTGAACAATTCAGTGCTGGTGCTGCCAGTAGTGACTGCAACAATAGGCTTGGAGCTTTTGTTAACAGCATCAACCACTATAGCCCTGACCTCATCAAGATTAACGCCAGGTGTCTGCGACAGCACAACACAGACAATGATGTCAATGTTAGCATCTTTGATGCACGCATCAAGCGCAAGCTTGTAGCGCTCAGCAGTTGCATCGCCCAGCAAATCAATAGGGTTATGCACCACTGCAATGGGTGGCAGTTGTTTTTTCAAGGATTTCTGTGTTGCTGAACTCATTGCTGCCAGCTTGAGGCCCTGCTCTTCAATAGCATCAACACTGAGAATGCCATAGCCGCCGCCATTGGTGATGACCTGAATACGCCTGCCTTTTGGCTTCATGGCAAGCTTCTCAAAGACTTTCATATAATCAAATACTTCTTCAAGCGTGTGTGCCGTAATCAAGCCAGCTTGCTTAAATGCTCCCAGATACACTTGCGCTGCTCCTGCAAGACTGCCAGTATGACTCATGGTTGCTTTTTTGCCAGCTTCTGTCAAGCCGCCCTTGATAATAATCACTGGTTTCTTGCCAGCAACTTTTTTAGCTGTCTGCAAAAACTTTTGGCCATCATGCACACCTTCAATATACACGCAAATAACTTTTGTTTCAGGATCACTGCCAAAATACTCAATCAGGTCAGCTTCGTCAATGTTTGCAGCATTACCATAGCTCACAAACTTTGCAAAACCATAACTTTCTTCTGCAGCAAGATCAAGAATTGCGCTTCCCAGGGCGCCTGACTGCGAAATAAAACTGATCACTCCTTTTTTCGGGCGCTTCAAACGATCCTGCGGCAAGAATAACGTGTCAACGCCCGAGGTCGTGTCAAATACGCCCAGGCAGTTGGGCCCAATGCAGCGGATATTGTACTTTTTCAGAGCATCCTGCAGCTTTTTCTCCATGCGCACATTGCCCACTTCCTTGAAACCTGCAGTGATAAGCACCACGTCCTTGATGCCTTTTTTGTAACAGTCCTTGAGAATGCCGGGAACAGCAGGCGCAGGCACAGCAATCACTGCAAGATCAATCTTGCCGGGCACTTTTTGTACACTCTTGTAACACGCAAATCCAAGGATCTCGGTTGCTTTAGGATTGATGGGGAACACTTCGCCTTTGAATGCAGGCTCAAGAAAATTCTTGAACACCACATTACCTACTTTGCCTTCTTCGCGCGATGCACCAATAACTGCAACGCGCTTTGCCCTGAAAAAGTTCGCGAGGTTCATTTTTGTTCTATGACAATGCCTTTGAATTTCAAATCTTTGCCAGCCAAGAGCTTCTCGAGGCTGATAAGCTGAATAGTGGGAGTAACTTCAAGCTGCTTGGCAAGTTTTTTGAGCGCACTAAGCGCTTGCTGTTTTGTTTTTGCTGGCGCTGCCTTAATGATAAGCTGGTCGCCGCGCTTTGTTGTGCGCAAAACAATCTGCACTTCTTGCACTTCCTTGAGCTTAAGCACTGCTGAGCGCACTGCTGCAAGATTGATGCGCGTCCCTTTGACTTTTTCTTCAACCATGCCCGTAAGCCAAAGCTGCGCTTCAATATCCTTGATGCGCGTGATGCTCTTGATGCGCACAGTATTTGTTTTGCAGCTTGAACAGCGCTGTTTAGTTATGCCTTCAAATATATCGCCCAGCAAATAGCCCTGCAGTACGGTGCCTGCACCGTCAATATTCCACGTAACAGCATAGCCTTCATCACTAAATTCCCAGTTTTCAATATACTCGCTCGCTTTTCTGGGAGGACTTGTTATGCGCACTGTTTTGATGATATTTGACAAGGGTGCAATATGATGAAAGCCAGTTCCAGGAGCGCATTCGGGCATTAAGTCTTCTTTCAGTTCGCTTGCGCCATAACAGTCAAGCACCACTGGCTGACCGCCAAGCTTGCGCACTAAGCGTTCGAGCTGTTCTTTTTCACCTGCATACAGCTTGCTTGCTCCATTGACAATCACCACTTTGCCACTGAGCTTTACTTTCTGCCTTGCTGCTTCTGGCAAAAACCTGTTTTTCAGGTATTGCGCCATGCCTGCAATGACTCGTGGCTTGAAGCGATGCGCTAACTGCACTAAGCGCTCAGTAGGGATGGCGCCGCCTGCTGCTGTGCTGAGATTGAGGTCAACCCCTTCATCAAGCGCCGTATGCACTGCATGCCATGCAAGATGCGGGCCGTAGGGGAACAGGTTCATGCCAACAGTACTGCCCTGCAAGTATTTTTCTTTGAGCAACCGTGCCATGACCTGTGCTATTGCCTGCATATTCTGCTTTTGTTTTGCAGTGATGAACACAGGCGTTGGCCTGCCTGACTCAGTGCCGCCAGAAAATAAGGGCATTTTTGGCGTGAGATACTTTCTTATTTCTTGTTCTACTTCGCTCTGTGCTAAGATTGCATTGATAGCAGTGCTTATGCCTGCATTTTTTTCCAAATACATGCTATACGCAAGATACGTTTCAAAAGGTTCTTTGGGCTGAACAATAAAATCCTGCGGATGCTTCATATACTGCAGTTTTTTAATCAGCGGCAATACTTTCCAGTCTTCAGGATGCAAAAGATCATAGGGGTCAACATCGTATTGCTTGAAGAGCTTCTTGTAAGCTGGAACTTCTGGCAGCAGGTACCTGCATACTGCTCTGAAGCGGATATTTTGCAAGCGCTCAATCTTCTCAAAGCTCAAGCTTCGCAGGTATTTCAGGCTCAGGGTTTCGTCTACCATCGATAGTCCTCATTGGCAAGCTTTGCCACTGCACGCATGACTTTCCTGATGATTGCAATTTTGTTTTTCTTTGTCAGCTTCTGCTTTTTGAAGCGCAGAGGCTTGCCGATTGATACGGTCAGTATTTTTTGAAAACTTGGAAATGTCTTGTGCGCAGGCCAAAACTCAAAAGTATTGCCTAAGCCCACTGGCACAACAGGCACGCCTGATTCAACAGCAAGCACAGCAAGACCAGAATGCTTCACTTTTTGCATAGCGCCAGTCCTGCTTCTGGCAGCTTCAGGAAACAAGCCAATAAGCTGACTGTCACGCAGTTTTTCCAGCACTTTAGCAACAGAGCCATTAGTGGGAATCTGACCAAGCAGCCATACAAAAAAAGGCCATAACCACCAGTGCCGCAGCAGCCACTCTCGCGACTGCAAGAAATATACTTTTCTGCCTAGCGTGCGGCGCACAACATACTGGACGAGCGGACCA
>JBFHWZ010000051.1:0-6215 GCA_041599235.1 Candidatus Woesearchaeota archaeon
AAACGGCCCAAGCGTCCCTTGGATAACTAGTGTTCCGCCTGCAAGGAAAGGATTGATGAAGTCACTTCGCTCATCAATTGCGATAAACGCAGGGCTTGATGCTTTTGATGGTAGGGCTAGTGCTTGTGTACGTGCAAGTGTTGCTGCATCATATTGCTCAAGAAGCACGCTGACTCCGCCTCCGAAACCAGTAGTGCCGCTATTGAGAGTCCATAAATTCCCTTCACTATCAGCGTCTGCGCCAAGAACTGCTACATCAGAGGGTGCTTGAACCTGTGCCAATACGGCTCCGTTGGTTGCATCGCGTTTTTGAATTGTGGTAATTGCACCCTCTTCATCATCCACAGTTATGGTGACATACAGCGTGTTGTCAGCTACAGATAAGAATAACTGCACATCGAGTGTTGATATGAGCTCATTAAACAATTGTGCACCTGTTGCTGGATCATGCTTCATAAGTCTGTTTTGCAACAATGAAGGGCTTACTTTACCGCCATTGAATGCTGACCAAACACTGGCAAAGTCTATGGTGTTAAGTCGTCCTCCAACACCTGGAGCAACAGAGATATCTAATAAGATTGTTTGCGTATTAGGATTTATTTTTAACAATCGTGCTTCGGTTGCAGTAAGGCTATCTTCAACACCAGCCCATACAAATCCGTCATCATCAATAGCAAGATCGCTTAATACTAATGAGTTTGGGATGTTAAGGCTTCCAATAAAGAATCCTGCTGTAGTGAAAAAGGCAACATCGCCATTAGGTATTGGATGTGGCACCATAACTGCTATGATGCCATCGCCGACTGCTAGGGGGTTGCTTTTTGGATTGCTTATGGTGAATACTGCACCAGGAATAGGAATTGAAAAGAGTGTTACGCCGTTTTCATCACGTTTGGTAAGCAGCCCGGTTGTATCAACAGTATAGGTGTTCCCATCTTCGTCAACAGCTAAGCCGCCAAAGAATGCGTTATTGAGGCTGGGACTTAGTAGTACTTCATTGAAGCCATCAAGGCCTGTTTTTCTGAGTTCATAATTGTGTGTTGTGCCGCCATCATCGATGATGAGATTGCCTGTTGGGCCTTCAAGACCGCCGTCACCAAATCCGTCATCGCCATTACCACCACCGCCGCCGAAGCCAGGGATTTCATACAGGGTCCATACGCCTTGCGCGCTGACAATGCTGGCGCTCATCATAGCAACTATCAATACTGTTAAGAACAGGGTTGTTTTTTTCATGGTATCACCTTTTTGAGCGCAGCGAAGAAAGGCCATTAGGACTGGTTCTACGCTGCCTTTTTTATGATTGGTATGGGTGTGCTTCAGAACTTATCCTATATAAACTTTACTTATATGGTAAGCCAGGCCTTGATGGCTGCGTTGAGTATGTCAAGCAGGGTTTGTTCTTCAGGTATGTGGACTTTGTTGCAATGATTGTATCTGCAGAGGTCTGCTTCAATATCTTTGTTAACATAATCAAAGTAATTGTCTGTTGCGTTGATGATTTTTACCATTTCTTTGAGGCTGATGTCATTGATGCGCTCAAAATAGTTGTGGCTGCTGTCTTCTAATTGTATGCCGATGTTGTTGCGGACTATGCCTGAGTTTCTGAGCGTGATGTCAGTGCTGTTCACCATAAGAATGCCAATTTCGTACAGTGCTATGTGGCAGTTTTCAAGCACGATGTTGGTTGAATCTTTTATTGTGATGCCTGGAACATCAAAATCTCCTTGCAGGACTGCTGTTTTGCAGTCAAATATCAGGTTATGTCCGGTGATGGTGATGCCCCGCAGTAGCTTGTAATTAAAACCGCAGAATTCTTTTGATTCAGTGTAGGTTTTGCCGTCGAGGGGCCGGTCGCAGTCAGCAAGAACACTAGGCAGTACGAGTAAGAGTGCAATAATCACAACCCCTTTTTTCACAACATCACCTTTTTTATGAAATGAAAAAGGCCTGCAGAACTTGTTCTGCGATGCCTATTTTTTCTGTAAGCTGCGTTTCTATATATACTTATCCCCCTTCGCGGTCAAACCGCTTGACATAGGCGACAAATTCTATGATGAGGAAGGTGAGCAGGTAAAAGAGCGGATACAGCCAGTAGCGTGGGGGCTTGACAGGCGCCTTGCTTTCGGGCAACTGTATTTTTTCTTTTGGTGCTGGTGCTGGCTCTTGCTTTTCTTCTGCGGGCGGTTCTGTTTTTTTCTCTACAATTGATGCTCTGCAGTCATTGTCAGTATTTGCAGTGCATTTATCTGAGCAGTAAAAGTCATCATCTACGCAGGGCTTGACCTCTTCATCAAGATTGCAGGTATTGTAATCACAGAAATCATCATCAATATTTTTGTTGCCGTAGTCATACACATTGAATTTTGAGTTGACGCTGCTGACTGCTTTGACAAAGCTTTTGTCATTATTGTCGCCAATAAGGTTTTCATAACTGTTCAATAATCGAACACCAATCCTGTTTTTGAGGATGCCATTATCAACAACAGTGTTGCCTATGCTGTCTTTCATGAAAATGCCAATGTCGTGCGTAATGACTGTGCATTCCCTGATCTCAACACCTTTTCTGCTCTCAAGCAAGATGCCGATGCCTGTGCCGTCGCCGCGCAAAATGCTTGTTTTGCAATTCAAGAGTATATCATCTGCGCCAATGGTGATGCCATTAGGGACATCATATGTTTTTCCGCAAAAGTCAGTGTCTTCAGTGATGACCATGCCATCGTAGGGCTCTACGCACTCTGCTGCCGCAAACGGCACCATGAGGAGCATGAGCAGGATCACAACACTTTTTTCCATTTTCGTCTAATCACCATCCAACAGATTGGAAAATATGCAAGGATTAAGGTAATGGCAAAGCTCAGTGTCCAGGCAGTAAAGCCTTCATTCAATAAAAGAATCAGGCCGTAGGCAAAGGGCAGTCCGAGGATTGGAAAAAGAAAATCATGTGCAGTGTATTTCTTGTGCTGTAAGTAGTACGTGAATCCTTTGTGCGCAATATGTTTCATGGTGCACCAAAGAGGTCAACATATTCATATATTTTTCCTTGTTCAACCAGTTCAACTCTGATGGGCAGGCCAAGGGCAGGGTCAACATAGATGAGCGTGGTCTGGCCTGCATCTTTCATCTTAAGCAAGGTTGCGCCGCGTTTGCCAACATTCTGGCGTTCAAGAACAACTGCTGGCGTGCGGTGCTCAAACTGCTCAAGCCAGTTCAATGGCGTCATGGTCTTAAAATCAAAATAAGCAACCTCAAAGGGTTGGTTAGGATAGTGCTGGCACGGCCCTGGAATGCCGCGCGCACTAAAGTCAGGGTCAGGAATGCAATAGCCTGTTGCAGTGCCGTGTTCAAGAATGACGGTGTTTATTTTCACTGCTTCCTGCCTGCCTTCCACGTCGCGTTTGCCAATGTCTTTTTCAGTGACTAAGCTGATGGTGATTTTTCCTGGCTCAACCAAGTAGGCATCGCCAGCATATTGATAGGCGTAGCGCGCAACAGTTCGTGCTTGTTCTAAGAAGGCATCAACAGGTGTTTTGACAAACTGAGGGGTCTTCCCTGCTTGTTCTTGAGCTTTTGCAGCTGCTTCTTCATACTCTTGCTGTTCTAGCTCCTTGATTTGCTGCTGCACGTCTGGCTCAAGCCTGTCGCACAGGCCATTTTCATTAAAGTCATTGCAGCACGCGCCTTCATGCATTGTTTTTAGCACGCCGCAGTCAGCTGTTTCTTCAGCAAGAGGAGCAGCGCAGCCTACCAGCAACAATAAGAAAATACTCAGCTCTTTTTTCATAGCTGAACATGACTCTTGCCTGATTTAAACCTTTCGGAGAACTTATATTATACATATTCTTTACTAGCTACACCATGGGTTTGCCTGAATACAGCAGATCGGCGCAGGAACATTTTGACAAACATGCTGAATATTATCAGCCACGGCAGCCGCCGACGCAGTACGCGCAATGGCTTGCACAAGACCGTGCTTTTTTTGCCAAGGGCCTTGGGGGAAAGCGGGTTATTGATGTGGGCGCAGGCACGGGCGTTGATGCAAAAAGCTTCAAGGAGCACGGATTGCGGCCGGTGTGCGTTGACTTGGCGCAAACCATGGCTGCGCTGTGCAAAAAAGAATCGCTTGATACTGTTTTGATGGACCTGGAACATTTGGGCTTTGGCGACGAAGTTGCTGATGGCATCTGGGCGCACGCGTCTTTGCATTTCATGCCCAAACGAAATTTTGTGTGGCTCATGCCAGACCTGCACCGCATTCTCAAGCCTGATGGTTTGTTGTATATTGCCGTGCCTGAAGGAATGCATGACGGCTGGACTGATAATGGCACCAGAATGCCGGGCGCGCGCAGGTGGTGCGCGCGTTATCAGCAGAGCGAAGCAGAACGCATACTGCGCACGTATTTTGATATTCTGCACGCATCGCGCGTTTCAAAAAAAATAACGCAAAATGAGCCCTTTCTGAATTTTTTGTGCAAAAAAGAGTAAAAAATAAAAAAATTATTTGCCCATGACTTTGAGCAGGGTCGCCAAGATAGCTACCAGTACCAGCACCAGTGTTATCCAGCCTGCATAGACGGTCACTTGCGGTACGACAAAGGGCAGCGTCAGCGTGCCTTGTATCATTGCGCTTGAAATAACCAAGGATTGTATTGCGAATGCTGCACCAACAACCCAGCCAAGCCATTCTGCTGTTTTTTTCATACTATCACCTCGCCAGATAGCCCACACAGGCAGGATTTAAACTTTTCGCTGTTGAGTACTCACATTATTTTATAAACTTGCGCACGAGCATGAAGGTATGCATGATGCCCTGATAATCCTGATTATTGGCCTGATAGGCTTGTGGTTTGGCGCAGACTTGCTTATCAAAGGCGCTAAGAACATTGCCAAGCACCTGGGCGTGTCAAACTTCTTGATTGGCTTGGCCTTGGTGAGCATTGGCACAAGCATTCCTGAGATTGCAGTCAGCATTGCAGGAGCACTTGACCGCTTAAAGGGCATTGAAACATCAGGCATTGTGGTGGGCGATGCGCTGGGCAGTGCATTGAGCCAGATAACATTGCTGCTGGGCATTCTTGCCTTGTTTCTTCCGCTTGTTTTCAAGCGCGCGCAGGTGCGTCGGCAGGGAACGTTTTTGATTGCCTCAGTGTTTATAGTATTCGGCCTTTCTGCTGATGGCTACTTGTCACGGCTTGATGGCGCGCTGGCATTAGTTGCGTATGGCGCGTATTATCTTTTTATCTGGTCAACAGCAGACGGCAAAGTGGGCGGGCCCAAACCAAAAGCAGATCTTTTGCAGGACGCCGTGTATTCCTTGATTGGGCTGGGCTTGGTGTTGCTGACCTCACAAGTGGTTGTTACCAGCGGCATAGCCCTTGCTGAATACTGGGGCGTCACGCAGGAAATTATTGGCATCTTTCTCATTGGTATTGGCACCGGCTTGCCTGAATTGTCAGTTGCCATAGCATCGTTCAGGCACAAAGCAATGGATATTTCATTGGGTAACTTGATAGGCAGCAATATCTGCGATTTGCTGTTCTCGCTCGGCGCAGGAACAATAATTTCTGGTTTTGTGGTTTCAAGAAATATGATATTGTTTGACATTCCTGCTTTGTTATTCTTTTCCTGCGTTGTCTTGTACTTCATGTACACGGGCAAGCGCGTTTCAAAAAGAGAAGGCACTATGCTTATCGGCTTATTTGTGCTGTACGCCTTCATAAAAATATTTGTGGTTGGATAAGCCCTCGGCGGGATTTGCACCCGCGACCTCTGCCTGATTGGTAAGCTAATACCAAGGCAGCACAATGGCTACTATGCTACGAGGGCATAGTCCTATGTGTTCTTGGCTCGTTTAAAAAGCTTTCTTGAGAAAAAGTCATAATCTTTATATATGCTGCAGACATTATACTCTGTAGCGGGGTGGTAGTATGCACGCATATGTTCAAATAACGTTGGATCGCGCACAAGAAGATGCGATTTTAGAAGACCTGAAAGCAATGGAAGAGGTTGTTGAAGCGCATATTCTTTTTGGCAGCTGGGATTTGATTGCTAAAATAAAGCTGGATGGCCCAGAACAACTAGCAGGGTTTGTCATTGAGAACATCAGAAGCATTCCGGGCGTGAAAATGACTGCGACCAGCATTGTTGCTAAATGATTACAATCTAGTTAAGTGTGTTGGGTTGCTTCCGGTACTGCCAAAGCCAAGCAGTTCTTT
>JBFHWZ010000052.1:0-5474 GCA_041599235.1 Candidatus Woesearchaeota archaeon
CGCTTGTGGGAACAATTGGAGTATATCCGGGAAGTGGTGTTGTTTGGCATGCGCAGCTTACGCAGGTCTGTCCTGAGCTGCAGTCTGAGTCCTGCTCGCATTGCTCGCCAAGTGCTTGCTGTACTATTCCGTCTCCGCAAAATTCTTTCTGGCAGTTGGCATCGCACCCATCGCCTGAGACTGTGTTGCCATCATCGCATTGTTCTAGATTTTCTAAAATACCATTGCCGCAAACAGGAGCTGTTGGCAATTGGCACTGGCAGTTAGCGCAGGTTTGTCCTGTTGGACAAACTAGTCCTGGCTCGCCGCATTGCTCGCCTGGATCTGCAACGCCGTTTCCGCAGGCTGGCAGATCATCTGGTTGCGGTTCTGGTGCTTCAAGAAGCTTTTTCTGTGCTGGTGTGCATAATCGCCTTGTTCCTTTTAGTTCAATAAATGATGGCCCGAACTGGTCCCAGACTGATACTGGCAGTGTTGTGAGAGGAGTATCAACTGAGACATTATAGCAAAGCAGATGGTCTCCTTCTACTTCTTGCAATAATAAGTCGGGGTTTGCAGGCTCTTTAAGTGCGGGTGTACAAAGCGTAAGCGGGTCAAGTACGCGCAGAGTTTCATTGCCAAACTGGTCTTCAGTATGGACAATTGGCTTTTCCAATTCTGGAGCCATGAGTGTGAGATTGTAGCATTTGTAATGGGTGGTGAAGTTTATTTTGATGTAGTTTATTTTTGGATTGTTTTCATGCCATTTTGCTGCTGGTGCGCATAAGAACTCAGGTTCAAGCACGCTGAGCAGTTCTATGCCGAATTGGTCAGTAACTTTCACATCAGGCCGTTCAGGCTGTTCGGTTTTCTTTACATCATAGCATTTGAAGTGATTGTCTGTGTAAACCCAGGGTGACGGAGCAGTTCCTGCTCGGTCAAGTGGCCTTTTGTCTGCTGGCGTGCACAGCATTCGCGGCCTGATTATCTCGAGCTTTTCTATGCCAAACTGGTCAGTTACTTCAACAGTTGGATAGGTGTCTGGCCCTTCTACTTCAGTTATGTTATAGCATTTCAAATGCGGACCAAAGAAAAATGCAGTGCCTCCATCAGCAGTTGTTGGGTCTGCGTCAATCGAGGCAACGCTTGCTTGAAAATCTTGTAGTGCTTTGTTGGCAGCTGCGATTGCTTCTTGCAGCTGTTGCTCAGTGGTGGGAGTTCCCAATTGCCCTGCAATTGCGCCGCCGGTTATTTGGTTGCCTTGCGTATCAACGCAGTCATATCCTTGTGATTTTAGAAGTGAGCACATTTTGCTTTTTACATGGCTTTCAAATGCTGCTGTTTCTGCGCTATATCCTGTTGGCGCCATGATAGCTGCCCTGAATAGTACTTCTTGGTTTGGCGGGTCAACAAACAGAAATTGAGCTGGAAAATCCCGCAGGTCATCGCTGCCTGCATTGAATACGGGCCCTATCATGGATGTTCCTGCTATTGCTTTTCCATAGCCAGGCACTTGTGGCGGTGCGCAGCTGACCAGTATCAATAGTGCAATACCAAGAACTATGAGCATAAGCTGTCTATTCATCATATCACTCTTTTGATAGGCCAATTTCTAGCCTTTGAGTATTTAAATGTTGCGAGAATTACAGTCTGCGCAGCAGCCGTGCCAAGAGAATAATAATGATGCTTTCTGCGACTACAATGAGCTCAACAATAGGAAGGTTCATGCCAAAGACGTTCATAAATGCCCACCTCTGCTGAGTTTTTTCCAAACGTACGCAAGCATAACTAAAATGGCAAGGTTCAAGAGCAACAGCACTAGAAAGATGATGTGCAGGGGAATATCAACGCCAAATACATACATGTTAGTCTATCCTCAAGGTATTGACAGCTATTGCATTGCCCATGCGCGCACTGATAACATAATCGCCGATCAGGTCATTGCTGAGCTTGTATTCTTGCGCAAGCAAGAGCACATTGTTTGCAGGCACTGTGTAGGGCCCATAGTATTCTGCCAGTTCTGTCTGCCTGTTTTGAGCAATATTTAGTTCAATATTTATATGTTTCTTTTCCTGCCTACGATTGTCTATGATGAAGAACACGCTAAGTAATTGGCTGTCTGGCTCGTACTCATAATCAACATGGAAGTCTGCAACATCAACATCCATAGGGACAGTCCTGGCGCGCAAGAGCACATCACCGCTATAGGCACTGACTGAGAGATCAACTGCTTGGGGCTTGATTGCTGGAGGCACTACGCCAAAAGTGACTGTATCTGTTGTTTTTGGCAGTAATTGCTCAAGCGGTGCAGGCACATCCCAGTCCCAATCAAGTACGCGGGGATTGATTTTTCCATGATAAGACCATCCCAGCAGTTGTTGCTGGTCCCAGAACAGGCGCTTGAATGGGTGAAGGGGATAATATTCAGTGACAATCACTGGTCCGGTGATGTCATAGCGTACTGATTCTACGCTGAGCTCATTGTTATTCTTTAGTTGTGCGTTAAATTCTGTGCGCTTGCCTGCAATCCCAGCTATGCGATTAGGTGTAAGCAGCTGGACGTTTGCAATAAAGGCAGGTGTAAGAATATCTGTTGGCACTATTTCTTGTGGCCGCTCCACTCGCGGAAGCTCTCCATAAAGGCAGGCTTGCACAGTTGGCGGCATAATGGGTCGTTGTGTAGGACAGCGATGTTGCTGACCGCAATTGCGGTACTTAAGGTTAAGTGGCCCGCACGGGGTCCAGGGCTCACATGCCCAGCGCTGCGTGCACTGATAAATACCTCCGCCACCACCGCCCGCTGCTGTGGGCGGAGCTGCTTGTGTTGTGGTGAGATCGCTGAAAAGGAAATACAGCACTGATGAGAAGTTTGGTGCTGCAAGGATTGCTTGATAGTCTTTTGTTGCAGCATCAAAGCCAGTTGCATCTGATTCAATGGCAACAACAAACACGAGATTGCCAAAGGCGTCATTGAAATAGCCTTCCCTAAAGGTTACATTTTGTGATTGGTTGTTGACATTGGTGAAGGTTGTTGGGACGCCGGTGATGGTTGATCCCAGTACTGTGAAGGTTGATGTTTGCGTGAACGTATTGGTTGCTGAATCATCGCCTGCGCCAACCAAGCTGTCCAGCAAAGTGAGATTGCCTGCTGTCAGGTTCACTATTGCGCCACTTGCATTGCTGAAAATAATAAACCCTGTTGCGCTGATAGTGTTAGGCGGTACATTGAAAAGGATATTGGTGCCGTTAACTAAACTTCCTGTTGCAGTCACATTGCCTGGTGTGGTTACGGCTGTGCTGAACGTGACTTGGCCGGTGAATCCCTGCCAGTTGGCAGTTATTTGCCTGACGGTTATGTTGAGTTCGGTGATATTGCCGCCTACTGCAGTGGTGAAATTGACTGCTGACACTGCAGGGATGGCTAAAAGCAGTGCTAATGCCAGTATGAGTTTATTCATTTTCAGTATCGCTCTTTTTTTTCCTTGGTGGCCGCCGGGTGTGCAAATAATAGATGATAACCAGCGCTACTATAATAACTATGAGTAATGATTTGTTCTCGCTTATCCATTCCCCGAGGGTGTTGCCGCTGACCATATCAAGCTCTATTGTTTCTTCAATGCTCTTGAATAAAAGGTCTTGCCGTTCGCCATACTGAACGCGCACAGTCACTTCTTCATTATCGATGAGGTCAATATCAGTCATGCGCTGCCTGATTGCCAGCTCTTTGGTTTCTTTTGGTGCTAGTGTTTCAAAGCCACTGAGGCTGATGGTTGTTTTTTCGTCGTCGACAATCAAGTCAATGATGCTGGCGTCTGCATAGCAGGCGACTGCGCCGCTGTTCTTTACTTCTATCAGGAAGCGCTGTATTTTTTCATTAAAGGCAGCTGATCGTAGTTCAAGCTCGCAGTTGTCTTCTGCAGTAATTATTTCAATGGGTTGCTTGCTCGTGACAGCACTTTCAAGTGTTGTTGGAGCCTCACCGTATTGAACAAAGAGTTCTGCAGTGAGGTTAGCGCCTTCGCTTATTTTTTCAGTTAAGTCAACAGCATAGCGGAATCCTTTGCGTTCTTGGCGGTCTATGCGTTCAACACGAGTATCGCCAATTGTTGCTTCTCGTGCTTCATCAGCTAGGACTGTAATGGTTGATTTGGTGAATGTCTTTAAGTCAGCTTTGTTGTCAAGAATGACTTCAAGGCTCTTGGTGACTGTATTGTACGTGACTGCAGCTATAGCTATCTCAAGCTGTGCTGTTGGGAGGCGGAAAATGTCAAGCCCGCCAACTTCTTGAAATCCAGCTTCCTGCGTGGTTGCTTGGCCAAATTTCAAAAAGACTTGCAAGCCTGCCAGTTCTTTAAGCTGCCGCGAAGCAAAGGCAAGATTGCTTCCAATGATAACACTTACTTCAATGCCGCTGTTCTGCAAGTAGGTGAGTGTTTCTTCTGGCACATTGTCCCTGCCGACAAGCACAATCGGCTCTTTTTCTCTGCCGCTGTAGAACAATTCGCGCTCAAGCACTTCGCCGGTTGTTACAATAACTTGCTTGGTTGGCTGTGCTTGGCGGTATTTTTTGACAATCTCAAGATTGTTTTCAAATTTGTTGCCTTTATTGATGATTTCAGGGTTGTAGATTGCAAGCTTTTGCAAGACTTCTGCATCTGCAATGCCATAGATCATGATCTGTTCATGTGGTCTGCTGTTGAGGAATTGTATGATCTGTGCAATGTTATTTTTGTCTGTAAAAAGCACATAGCGGTTAGTCAGTGTTGCATAAGAAAGCACTGATATAGCATCGTGGCCATAGGAGGGATCAACAACAATGTAGTTTTGCACATTCAGTCGTTTTGCCAGGTCAAGATTGCTGGCAGTCCCGCTGGTAAACATGCCTTGTGTCTGATAGCCCTGCACGCGTAAACTATCCGCAAGGTTAATGGAAAAGGGTGCTTTTTCTGATTCTATGACAAAAATAGGATTATCTTTTCGTAAAAAAGGCTGTATGGTGCTCATACTCTGCTCAGTTACTAAGAACCTAAAATCACTGCCTTTGAGAGTTGCATATAGGCCGCCTGAGTACACATCCATCCAGTTTTCAGAGTTGATAATAACAAAGTCAGCTGCTGCAAATGGCAGTAGTGCTATGAAAACTGCAATAAGTATCCCTATTTTTCGCATAATAAGTGAAAATAAGAAGATAGTTTAAAAAGTTAACTCAGTTCAGCATAGAAGTAATATAGGGTGTTTGCTGTAGTGAGGTTTTCTGGAACCATCATTTGATAGTCAACTGTTTTGCTGTTAAATCCTGCGAAGTCATTACGAATTAGGGAGGCATAGACTGAGGTTGTGCCGCCATCATCAGTGAGTATTACTTCGGGGAATGGTGATTGGCCTGTTGAGTTTCTGGTGTTTGTTGCGCAGGCTGAGTTTGCAGTGATGTTGATGCTTCCTACGAGGAAGCTTGGGTTGCTGCTTGGTGTGAAGGTGTTGTTGACTCTGTCTGA
>JBFHWZ010000053.1:0-5291 GCA_041599235.1 Candidatus Woesearchaeota archaeon
AATAAAATATATGCCGCAAATAACATAATCAACAATTTTGCGCGCTCATCTCGGAAATAATGGTTTGCAAGAAAGCCTGAAAAAATGATCAGCCCAATGCCAAACACACATGATATTCCTATTTGTGTCCAAAATACTGAACTAATAACTGTTTTAATTGCCCTGCGTTTTCGCCGTGCCTTAAATTCTGCAACATACTTGACGGTTGCTTGTGGCAATCCTAGATTTCTAAAAAACAGCAAGAAGCTGACAAAGCTAAATACTGCAAAAAAGAGGCCATAGTCATGGACGCTGAGGTTTCGTGCTAGAATAATGCGCGTAGCATAGCCCAGAAAGGCCGTAATAACCATAGCTACAAACATGTACCCTGCCCCTTTGAGCGCTCTTTTTGCATATCCCATGTGCATTCTGAATGGCGAAAGCTTTATAAATGATGTGGTGCTTATTCTGGCTAAGGACGGCCATAGGAGCTGGGTTCCACCCAGACCCATTCGAACCTGGAAGTTAAACCAGCTTCCGTATCGGGGTGTACTGCATTACGTGGGAAACCCGATAAGCTGTCCACCTTATACTTCTAGAATGACTGTGTGTTGTGCTTCATCAACTTCTTTTATTTGTGGAATCTGTTTTTTGACTTCTTTCCAGGAAAGGGTTTTGCGCAGTTCAATGATTTTAGTGAGCATCTCAGTAAGTGTTTGATACTGTTCGTAGGCATATTCGCCTTTTTTTTGGTTTGTCTTGACTGCTTCTTCAAGTTTTTTCAGATTTTTTTGCTGGGCAGCAATCATAGTATTGATTTTATCAAGTTTGGCTTGGTAAGCGCTTTCTGCTTGTGCTTTTTCGCTTCTGCCTAATTGTGGTGTGATAACTGCATCAAGCGCTGCGCTTAGTGTTTCATACGATGTATGCTGCAATAGTTTGTATTTTGCCAGTTTTATGGGCACAATAGCAAGGGGTTGTGCATCTTTGAGCACTACCACGGGCTCAAGCTGTTGATGAAGGAGCTCTTGCAGTGCTTGATAGAGCTGAATGCATTCTTCAGGGGCAGGATGTAGTTTAGTTGGTTGTATGCCTGCTCTGATGCATAGTTCTTCAGCATACAAGCCCCCGAGGTTAAGTGTTGTGGCTAGTGTTTTTGAGATATTTGCTGATGATGCAGTGAGTACTGCAGTAAAATCATCTTGGCTGATAGTAAATATATTATGTGCTGACTGCGGAAGCTTATAGTGCTCTCCGGGCCTGATAGTCCTGTCTTTCCAGGTTTGTGATTCTGTTGCTGCTATGATTTTGCCTTCCTTATCACAGAGAATCATATTGCCTGTTCCGAAAAGCTCTATAACAAGGCGATAGGTGTCTTCTTTTTCAAATACAAACGCCAGAACTCGCTCTGGCTTGAGCTGCTGTATGGTCTTTATGCGTGCTTGATTGAGCCGCTTTCGCAAGAGCATGCAAAAACCAGGAAGTGTTTCTGGCATAGCATGCTTGGTTGTGGTTATCCATAGCAGATTAGGCAGAATGCGCACCATTACTTTGCCTGCTTTATGCAGTTGCAGAAGTAATTCTTTTTTAGCTGGCTGAAAAATCTTGTCTACTTTTGCCCCAACCAGGCTTTGCAGCTCCTTTTCAAGGAAATGCAATTCTATGTTTGAGAGTTCTTTCATGATCCTAAGCCAATAAAGCTAACACCAATAAGTATGCAGGCTATGCCGAGCCATTTTATAGCATTCATTTTTTCATTGAGCATCTTGACACTTAAGATGCTGACCCATACGTAAGTCAGGGCAACAAAAGGGTACAGTATTGAAAGCTCACCGCCGCGTAACGCGGGAATGAATACTATTGTTGCCAGTCCATAAAAAAAGCAGCCTGCAATAAGGTTGTAATTGGTTATGAGTTTAACAATATTGAGCGAGAAATTCTTTGAACCTTTCTTGAGATAAATAGGTCCCAAAGCTCCGATTATAGTGCCGAGAATAACTAAGCCAACTGCCCATAGTTCTGTTGCCATTAGGGCGCCTCCAGATAGTCAACTGCGCTTTGTTGCTTACTGCCAATACCCACAAGCATCACGCCCAACACTATAGCGCTGATGCCAAGCAATTTAAACAAAGTAAGCGCTTCGCTAAAATAATGCCATGAAAGCAAAGCAACCCAAATATAGCTTGTTGCTATAATGGGAAATAGTACTGAGACGTCGCCGCCTTTGAAAGCAGAAATAAGCATGACTGCACCAACCGCATATAAGAACAAGCCAAGGATAAGTGGCCAGTTGGTCAGTATGATTGGCAGCTGTGCTGCACCGAGTTTGTAGAGCACCTGCGCTGCTGATGTCAGTATAGTGGTTAGCACCACCAACGTAACTGCCCACCACGTTGTTTTCATGTGGTTATTCTCCAGTTATGATTTGTATGATTGCTGCGTATGCTGGCCGTGCGACAAACACGCCAAAGCTGAGGCCTGCAATCGTGATAAGTGCAAAGCCTTTGAGCAGGCCAGCTCCTGCAAACATAAGCGGTACCATGGCAACAACTGTTGTAAAGTAGGCTGAGGTGATGATGAAAAAGGCTCGCTTGAATTTTTCTTTCCAGCCTCCATAGGCTGCTTCGCCTCTGAGTGTTTCATCAGTGATAATGATCAAATGGTCAACGCCTGTGCCGACTGCAATGATAATACCTGCAATTGCTGCAAGGTCTATGTTCCAGCCAACTAGTGATGCAAAGCCCAGGAGCAGTACTACTTCGCTGAGGCTGGTGAAAATAAGCGGAATAGCTAATTTGATTTGCCGATAGCGTGCGAAAATAACAAGGGCTACAGCAAGAATGGCTATCAGACCTACTAAGAGTGCGTTTCTGATAAATTCAGTGCCTAATTTTGGACTGATAGTGTCTGTTTTTACTATCTCGAGCTTGACAGGTAAACTACCAGTAATCAAGACTGTTTGCAGGCGCTTCATTTCTTCAAGTGCACTAAAGGTTGCTTCTTGCTGGCTGATGCCAATGCCTGAGCCAGATATGGCAATTTCTGTTGTGGCGCGGCCTTTGAGGTCTGCTGCAATGCTCAGCTTGCTGACTTCGCTGTCATCAAGCAATAACGCTAATTGTTCTGTTAAGTATTTGCCGCCATCGCGGGTTTCTAGAGGAATGTCTGCAGTTATGTCTGCTTGGCGCTGTGCTGCTTCTGGGCTGAGACTAATGGAAAACAAGAAGCCGCATATCCAGCCGTCCTGAGCGCGCCTGCAACCTGAATTGGGATTAATGCCTGAGCATTCTGCGGTTCTGCATACGTAGGTTATATCCGTGCCGCCTTTGAATACCGTATCCTCGCCTATTTTTGCTTCAAACTTGCCTTGTTGTGCCAGCAAGTTTTTGACTTCTTGCTCAGTAACACCTGCTATCTCAACCAAAATGAAGCTTTCTCCTTCTCCTAAGAATGCAGGCTTATCACGCACAATAGTTACTATGACATCACTCAGGCCATAGACATTGAGGCGTTCTTTCATGCTGTCAACGAGCGTGTTCATAAGTTCTGGTTCAACCTGTTCAACAGGTTTGAGCAGGACACGCGTACCGCCTTGCAGATCAAGTCCTTTTCTGAGGTTGGTTTTGGGCGCATCCTGCACACTTAACCCAATATCTTCCATGCCAAGGCTTTGCTTGAGGCGGACAGGCACTTGTTCTGTTCGCTTAATGCTTTTGTTGGTAAGAACAACTGTGCCGTTGATAGTTTCGTTGACTTCCACTGTATCAGTAAAGGTTATGGTTTCTGTTTTGTTAAGTTCAATAAATTGAATTGCTTCTTTGGTAACAAGCTTATAGGCACCTTTATTGGTCATCACCGTAACGGTCCTGTTTGAGTCCAAAGTTGCAACAAAATCATAATACTCTGCAACAGACAGTATAGGCACATTGTTCATTGAGAGAATGCGCTCTTTAGCTAACGGCGATGCTGTTGGTTTTGGATTTTGCATGCCTGCTAATGCTGCTGAGCTGTTTTTGGCAACTGCTTTGATGCTCACGCCTTCAGCAAAAGGCGATGGTTTTATAGCGACCAGTGCAAAGACCAGTAAGATAAGTAGGATAACCACGCGCCAACTGGTGAAGAGTTTCTTAACGGTTCCCATGTTTCTTCTCCATATACCAACGCAAGATGCCTGCGTTTTGGATCCAAGTGTATACCATATCAAAGAACAGACCTATGAGAATGATAAGCATGATTTGTCTGATGACTTCTGAACGGCTAAAATAAAAAGCAACGCCTGATGCCACAAGGCTGGTGCAGGACATGGTAAGCCCTGTTCGCATTGCCTTCAGTATGCGCTCAAAGACCGTTCCTTCTTTGCGTTTGAGCACTCTCGTGGTCAGTAAAATATCAGTGTCAACTGAATAACCAATAAGCATCAGAAAGGCTGCAATGCCTGCTGTGCTGAGTTTAACATCAAGCAGGGAAATAACTGCTAAGGTGCTGATAATGTCAGAGACTGCTGCAAGAATAACAAACATGCTGGGCACCCATGCCCTGAAGGTGATAAACACCACAAACGCCATGGCAATGAATGCAATAATGATTGCGCGTATGGTTTGCCTGAAGAAGCTTGCGCCCAGCGCAGAACCCATTGATTCCACCGTATAGTCTCCTTCTGAGAGTATGATGCCTGCAGCTTCAACTGCTGCCAGCAAGTTATCTTGTTCAATATTTGCTGCTTCTATAATAAGCTCTTTCGTGCGTCCTGCTTCAGTTAATTGCCTAACACTCAGGTCACCCTCAGGCAAGGCTGCAAGTAATTGGCTTTCAAGGGCTGCGATATCTGGTGCTTGGTCAACTGCTACCGTGAGCGTGATGCCGCCGGTAAGAGAAACGCCTTTTTGCACAAACTCGCCAGTTGTACTATAAGAATATCCCAGTATAATAAGTGCTGCAAGCAAGATGCCAAAGCTCAGAAAGAGCAGTGGCTTATACTTCTTATCATATACGTCTAATAGTGTTTGTTTTACTCCCATACCCATATGAAAAGAACTGTGCTGTATTTTTAAAAGTATCGCTAGAAGAAGGCTTTCCAGAGGCCGGTATATACTTTGTACCCATCGAAGAACTTAATAGGTAACATGTTAAAGATAAACAGGAACAAATTGATTTGTTTGGTTACATACAAAAGTAGTTTGGTGCGCGTTTTGAATTTTTTATGCTTAAGGAGCCATGAACTGCCTAAGAAGAGCACTAAATTCAAGCCAGGTCCTGCAAACGCAATCAACGCTGAGGTTGCAGGCTCAATAGAGCACGGAGGTACTGCGCAA
>JBFHWZ010000054.1:0-5079 GCA_041599235.1 Candidatus Woesearchaeota archaeon
GCAGTCATTGGCTCCCTAGTATTATACGGCAAGCTCTCAGGTGTTGAAACAGAACCAGTTCCGCAGCCAGTTGTTAAAGATGAGAAGCTGTCCATCGAGGATATTACGCCTGAGCGCATCATCAAAGATGAGCCTGAAAAAGCACCTGCCCCTGAAGAAAAGCCTATACCTAAAGAAGCTGCTGAAGCGCCAGCACCAGAACCAGCAGATGCAACTGCCCGCGCACTGGCACACTGTGAAGTGCTCATGGACGATGCCCGTGATGAGCTCCACCGCACAGAACGCGACCTGAAAGATGCAGAAAAAGAACTGGAAAAAGCAAATGAGAAGCTCAAGGCTGCAACAGACAATGCAACCATCACCCAGTACCAGAAAGACGTTGATGAGTGGGAAGCAGAAGTTGAAGACCTTGAAAACAAGGTTGATGGCAAGCGTGACAAGCTCAATGATATCATCAATACCTGCGCTGAGTACAAGTAAGATTTATATATACTAATTCTCGAAGTGCATGTATGAACAAAAGAGGTATGCTGATTGATGTTATTCAGAAAGCTCAGGGTTTGGAGAACTCTGAGAAGCTTCGCCTGATTTTGTTTGCGCTGGGCCTTAAGCCAAGCACGTATGTACGCTTCAAGGTGTTGAAGCCAGAAGAATTGCTGCATTTTGAAAAGCACGTTGCTGAGTGCGGCTTTGTTTTTGCTCGTTCTCGGGCTAAAGGTTATGAGGAAATAACCAAGATCGTGCGCAATAAGGTTGTGTGGCGTGTCAAAGGCATCTGGTATGGCTATGACGTGTTCAAGGATGAGCGAACCCAGCGCTTGTTTCAAAAATACAAAAAAGAAGTTGGCAGGCAAAACCATTACCAAGCTGACAAGCTGGGTGCGCAGCTCTATGGCTACCCTGCGTGCTGTATGAGAAAGCATACGCGCCTGCAAAATCTTAAGCAGTTAGTAAAAGAGCACTCATACAAATCATTTTTCCAGCAAATACATGCATTAGATAGGAAGTTTCCGTTTGTCCAGCATGTGCCGTGCAGTGTTTCCTGCAGAAAAACAGCTGCTTTGAACACCAAATACAGGGCCGCAATCAAGAAGCATGCGCCGAAGTTCTACAAAGCCTTCACCAAAAAGACAGTGATTAAGACCGCTGTGCTGATTGACACTGAAGCTGATATTTTGCATAAAGGCAAAAGCGTCTGGGGTGCGCACACCGCACATGAGTATCGCTGTATTGCCCTCAAGCCCATCCAAGGAAAATACTATATGTTCAGTGATTTGACTTCAAAGAAGTATGAGCGCGGCAGTGTTGTTGCAAGCACCATAATCCTGCAATACCATGCTGCGCAGGTGAGCTTAGGGAAGCTCAAGAACGTGCTGAAGAACGTGCATCATGAGCGTAAGTTCTTGCTTCCTGAACGGAGGTATTGATGGAGTTTGCACAGCTTGCAGCAGTGTTTGCACAGCTGGAAAAAATACGTTCTGGCAATGCCATGCGTGCAGTGCTCTCAAAGTTCTTCAAGAAAGTTCCTAAAAAAGATATGCGCATGGTTGCCTACTTTTCTGTGGGCAGTATAACGTTTTCATTTGATGATCTTGTTCTGGGCATGGCTGAGAAGATGGTGCTCAAGAGCATTGCGCAGGCAAGCGGCGCATCAGATGCTGAGGTCAAGAAGCTCTTTAAGAAAAAAGGTGATGTGGGCAAAACTGCTGAAGCAGTGGTTGGCAGAAAGCGCGCCAAACTCAGTGTTAAGGACGTATTTACGCGCTTGCACACTATTGCCCGTGCAAGCGGTGCTGGTTCTCAGGATAAGAAAATAAGAGCACTTGCTGAACTATTGCAAAATGCCAGCCCTTTGGAAGCAAAGTATATTGCCAAAATTGCCTTAGGACAGCTGAGTTTAGGTGTTGGTGATATGACTGTGCTTGATGCATTAGCTATTGCATTTACCGGCAGCAAAGCAAGCAGGAAACGCTTAGAGCATGCTTACAATATCTGTCCTGATTTGGGCGAGATTGCAGAGCTGCTTGCAATAAAAGGCCTGAAAGGCATTGACAAGATAGGCGTTAAGGTGGGCAGGCCTATTCAGATGATGCGTGCGCAGCGCTCAAAAACACTTGAGGATGTGCGCACGAAGATCCCCGGAGTGATTGCTGCTGAAGAAAAATACGATGGCGAGCGCGTGCAAGCCCATAAGATAGGCCCTAAGGTAGTGTTGTTTTCAAGGCGCTTGGACAATATCACTGAGCAGTTTCCTGACGTGGTTGCAGAAATCAAGAAGAATATCAAGGCGCAGAACTGTGTTATTGAGGGTGAGATCTGTCCTGTTGGTCCAAAAGGCACGTTATTGCCGTTTCAGGTGCTCATGCAGCGGCGCAGAAAGCATGATGTTGAAAAATATAGTAAAAAAATTCCTGTATGCACCTTCTTGTTCGAGTTATTGTATCTGAATGGCACATCATACCTGCGAAAGTCCTATCCTGAACGCCACAAGGCTTTGGAAAAGATAGTGAAGCAAAGCAAGAAACTGCGCATGGTGCGCAGAGTAGTAAGTAATGATATTAGCAAGATTGAGGATTTCTTTAATCAGACCATGGAATGGGGCAGTGAAGGTATTATTGCCAAAAGCACTGCTCTGGACAGTGTGTACCGTGCTGGTGCGCGTGCATGGCAGTGGGTTAAGTGGAAGCGCGAGTATGCTAAAGAGATGCGCGATACCTTTGATGTGGTGGTAATTGGCGCATTTGTCGGAAGGGGCAAACGAGCTGGGACATATGGTTCCTTATTGTGTGCAGTGTATAATGAGAAAAATGATACCTTTGAGAGCTTCTGCAAGCTGGGCAGCGGCTTTACTGACAAGCAATTAGCAGAACTGCCTAAAAAGTTCAGGCCTGTTGCGAAAAAACCAGCGCGGGTCGTGGTAAAAAAAGAGCTCAAGCCTGATTTTTGGTTCATGCCCAAGAACGTCATGGAGGTTGTTGGTGCAGAAATCACTAAAAGCCCTCTGCATGCATGCGGTGTTGCGTTGCGTTTTCCCAGAATTGTTCGGTATAGGCCTGATAAAAAGCCCGAGCAGGCAACCAGTGTGAAAGAAGTTAAGAAAATGATGCGTTAAAACTGTGATGAGCCCTGTCTTCGCGGCGTCATAACAACCTGTTCCCTGATGAACTTCAGGATGCCGTTCACAGTCTTTAATTGCGATGCAAAAATAAGTTTTCTAAATCTGGTGCTGACCTTCAGGCCTTCGCGTTCCATAAGATACCTTATTTTTTGGCATTTGGCATTGCTGTTTCTGTCAGTGTCAAAGATAAGCAGGACTTCTTTGTTTAGTGTGCAGAGCTTGTCAATCATCTTGAATTCTTCACCATGCCAGCAGTGGACGTTTTTGACGCCCAGGTTTTTCAGAACAGTCTTGGCTTGAGCATTTTGCACTACAACACACCTGCTCTTGGAAGCCTGCGCTAAGGTAGTAATCCAATTATTATACACGTCTAAGTTCCGCGCACCTCTTCTTTGCGGCCTCGGGTTTGCTCGTCTGGCCATAGGCTGACTTAAAAAGAAGTTATATATATAACTTGCTCTAGAAAGATATTTATAGCTGGAAAAGAGCTGGTGCTGTATGGATCTGATAGAGACCATCAAGGACTTCCCCAATCAGATACGGGAAGCAGTTGCCTTGGCAAAAGGGGTAAAAGTTGACAAGGACGTAGATGGCATTGTGGTCTGCGGCATGGGCGCGTCGGGCATTCCCGGCAATTTCCTGCAGGACTTGTTTGGTGACGCAAAAGTTGCAGTGCACGTGAACAAGGATTATTCTTTGCCAGGCTGGATTACCAGCAAGACCTTAGTGTTTGTGATTAGCTATTCAGGCAATACTGAAGAGACTGTTGCCTGCTTTAGGGAAGTCATGCGCAAAGGCTGTAAAGTGATTGTTATTACCTCGGGCGGCAAGCTCAAAGAATTAGTGCGCTATCATAAGATGGATACTGCTATTTTTATTCCTGCCGACATGATTCCGCGCGGCGCACTGGCTTATTTGTTCTTTCCGGCACTGATCATATTGCATAATGCAGGCATTATCCGCATAAAACGAGAAGATATTGTTGCAGTGATCGAGGCCTTGCGCAAGCCAGCATTGCAGCAAAAAGCAGAAACCCTTGCTGAGCAGATTGCAGGCAAGATGCCCTTGATTTATTCAAGCACAAAACTATCTGGCGTTGCCTTGCGCTGGAAGCAGAGCTTTAATGAAAACGCAAAAACACATGCGTTCTGCAATGTGTTTTCTGAGATGAACCATAATGAGCTGATGGCATATAAGTCTGCCAAAAAAGCTGATTTTCATATTGTGTTGTTGCGCGATGAAAAAGATCATGTCAAAGTCAGGAAACGCTTTGATTTGGTCAAGGATATTATGAAGCGCAAGCAGTATCCGGTAACAGAGATCATGCTGCGCGGACAAAACGATTTAGTCAAGATGTTCACAGCAATCTACATAGGAGATCTCACCAGCGCCTTGGTTGCTGAAAAGCAAGGCATTGATGCAGAAGAAACAGGATTGCAGGAAGAATTAAAGAAAAAATTAGCGAGGTGATAGTATGATGCATGGATCTGATGGCATGATGATGGGCACAATGGGTGTTGGTGGCTTTTTATGGTTTGTCATCCTCTTAGGAATTGCAGTGCTTGTCTGGCTCTGGGTTGTCAAACTCTGGAAAGAAGTAAAGAAAAAATAAAAAAATTATTTCTTGTCAAAGCGCAGTGCCCATTTGCCTGCGCCGTGGTGCGCTACTACCAAAAAGGCCGCAAAGTACAAGAGTGCTAGTTCTCCTTGGTTGGTCAAAGGATTCCAGCCTTGCGGAAAATGCACCATAAAGTATGCTATGAGCATTTCTATTGCGCCCAGTACTGCTGCAATGCTGACAAAGATGCCCAGCAAGATCGCAAGGCCAACTACAATTTCTATAACGCCGGCTGCACCCATCATGCTCATAAGCGCTTGTTTTTCTCCGCCCAGCATGCCGAACTTTTGCAGGCCATGCATTGCGAACATCAGTCCTACTAATACTCTGAAGACAAAATAGC
>JBFHWZ010000055.1:0-4838 GCA_041599235.1 Candidatus Woesearchaeota archaeon
AGGAGCTTTTGGAGCTGCTTTCACGGGAGCGGCTTTAGACGGCGCTGCTTTTTCTCCTTTTTCACCAATGGTTGCCATAACTTCGCCCACTTTGATAGTATCGCCTTCTTTGAAGTGCAATTTGAGAATCGTGCCTGATTTGGGACTGGGAATTTCAACAACTGCCTTGTCTGTTTCCACTTCAGCAATGGTTTCATGCTCTTTGATAGCATCACCTGCTGTAACATGCCATTTGACTAATTCACCTTCATGAATGCCTTCGCCAACATCAGGAAATTTAAACTCATATGCCATCAGAACTGCATCACCTTTTTTATTGCACCATGCACTTTTTCAGCACTGGGTAAATACTCGTTTTCAAGCTTAAAGTACGGGAACGGCACATCAAAGCCTGTTACTCTCTGCACTGGCGCTTTTAGACTAAATAAAGCTTTCTCATTAATGCGCGCAGTTATTTCTGCGCCAAAGCCCAGTGTTTTGTGCGCTTCATGCACAACCACCACTCTGCCAGTGTGCGCTGCGCTTTCCAAAAGCGTGTCCCAATCACAGGGCGCTAAGGTCCGGACATCAATCACATCACAGGAGATGCCTTCTGCTTGTGCTTTTTGCGCTGCTGCAATAGTTGGGCGCATCATAGCACCCCAGCTAATCAAGGTAACATCATCACCTTCTTGCACAATACGCGCTTTGCCTAAGGGCACTATCACTTCTTTATCAGGAACCTCTTCTTTGATAGCACGATAAATCTTTTTTGGCTCTAAAAAAACAACAGGATCAGGATCGCGAATAGACGCAATCAACAAGCCTTTAGCATCATACGGCGTGGAAGGAATCACCACTTTCAAGCCAGGAGCGTGAATATACCATGACTCATAGCTTTCTGCATGATGCTCAAGCGCGCGAATGCCGCCGCCGTACGGCGAGCGAACCACTAACGGGCAAGTATAGCTTCCTCGTGACCTGTTTCTGATTCTAGCAGCGTGGCTCACCAACTGATCAAATGCTGGCGGAATAAAACCACTGAACTGGATTTCAGCAACTGGCTTCATGCCATTGACTGCAAGGCCAATGCTGGTTCCGACAATGCCTGATTCTGCCAAGGGCGTGTCAAACACGCGCTTGGGCCCGTATTTTTTGAGCAAGCCATCAGTGACCCTGAACACGCCGCCATCAACACCAACATCTTCTCCGAGCACAACAACTGTTTTATCCTTGCCCATCTCATACTGCAGCGCACTGTTCAATGCATCCACCATAGTCATAACAGTCATTTGAAAGTCTCCTTTTGTTCCTGCAGATTTTTGGGCATAACAGCATACACGGAATCGAACATATCTTCAGGTTTTGCTGTGTGCTTTTCTGCTTCAGCAACTTCTTTTGCAACCAATGCTTGCGCATCTTTTTTTGTTTTCTGAATCTTTGCTTTAGTCAGCACTTTTTTGGCAAGCAAGTATTTTTCAAATCTGACAATAGGATCTTTTTGTGCCCATTCAGACACTTCTTTTTCAGTCCGGTACCGTTTGGGATCATCTGCAGTGGTATGCGCGCTCATGCGATAGGTCAAGCACTCAACTAAGGTCGGGCCTTTGCCTGCTCTGCCATGGTCAAGTGCTTTTTTCACTGCACTATACACTGCAAGCACATCATTACCATCAACCTGCACGCCCTCGGCGCCATAGGCAATTGCTTTTTGCGCAATAGTATCAGCGCGGGTCTGGCAGCCTTTTTCACCCATGCACACGCGTGGAAGGCTGATAGCAAACTGGTTGTTTCTGCACACAAATACTGTTGGCGTCTGGAATACGCCTGCAAAGTTCATTGCTTCATGAAAGTCACCTTCGCTGGTCGCACCATCACCAAAGAACGTCACCGCACCTGCTTTTTCACCGCGCAGCTTTGCAGCCCACGAAATGCCAACAGCGTGCAGCATCTGGGTGCCAACCGGAACACTCATAGTGAAATTATTGCCTTTTGCTTTGCCGCCATCTTCACTGCCTGCCCACGACAAAATCATATTGCGCAAGGGAACACCGCGGACAAGATACGCACCTTGCTCGCGATAGCACGGCACGAGCCAGTCCTGTTTTTGCATGGCAAACGCAGCACCCACAATAGTTGCTTCTTCACCTTTGCATTCAGCATACGTGCCAATGCGGCCTTCGCGCTGCAATTTCAAGCACGTCTCATCAGCGACACGGGTCAGCACAAGAAACTGATATAATGAGAGCAGTTCATCTTTTTTGAGCTTGGGCTCAAGATGCACGTCAGGCTTGCCCTGCTCATCAAGAACCTGTAAATATTTGACTTCAAATTTGCCTATTACTTTCTCCACAATACACCCCTTTTCTAGAAAAACACACTTAAATTGCTTTATAAGGTTTTCGTTTTAATATTGCTAGTCTCGCCCCAGTATTCGTCGCAATTGCCTTTTCGGGACAATCGCCGGCCATCAGCCTGCTTGATCCAAGCAATATCAGCATGCATACGTGCAAGCTCCTGCGCCAGCATCTGCTCATGCGGCAAATAATCCCCTTTTGACCAGGTCTTGTTTTCAAGAAGCGCAGTCTTCAAAGCCTGCACAAACTCCCCCTCTGTAATGTCAGCAAGCTCAGAAACACTGGTTGTTACTGCATCCATATCCATAAAATGATCGTCAAGCGTATGCGCGCCACCATTGCATGAATAGCAGTGCAGCAAGGGCAGTGCAGAGCGCAAATCACGCTCATACCGTATTTTGCCCTGAATCAGCACTGCATCAGCTTTGCGATGCTGGGCAATATTGCCTATTTTTTTATTTGCAACCAGAATATCAGACTTATTGCGCAGTTCAGCATCGATCCCTATGGCCTTTAATGCACGCGTAATCATTGCTGCCATGAGCTCATTGTTCTTGGTCAGGTCAATAGGGTCATGGCCCAAGGTCTCTCGTGTGAAAAACAAAGAATAACAGATGTCACCGCTGCTCAAGTACTCGCTCCGTCCGCCGCTGCGCCTGCGAACAATCGACACATTCTGCTTATTGCACGCATCAATATCAAGGTCCTCCAGGGACTGCGCCCGGCAAATGCTTACTGTTGGCGCGCCCACGCGCCACAAGCGAACAGTTGGCGGACTCTTGCCAGAAGCCACGCCTGCCATAATAGCTTCATCATAGGCATGATGCTGATACGGATCATCATCTTGCAAGTCCATAAACCGCCACACCATACCAACCCCAAGAAACCCGCAGTATAATAAGTTTTTGCCAGTTAAAAAGACAACTCTTAAAAAGCCCCAGTGCATACATGGTCATGGTGGGGGATGTGAAATACCTAGCAATCATAACAGCGATTTTCTTGCTTACTGCGTGTACTCCTGAGCTTACAGCAACACAAGCGCCTGCGCCAGCAGTGCCTGAAGACAGCTTACAGGCCATTCCTGAAGAACGCATTCCGCTTTCTCCAACCAGCGCAAATGAGCTCATCACCAAACAGCAATTAGAAGCCTGCGAAGAGCGCGACCAGCTCAAAGCAGACGCCATTGTGCTGAGAGAAGAACAAGCAGTATTGTTCGCACAAGCTAAAAAACAGCAAGCAACACTTGACCGTACGAATGCAGAACTCCAAGCAACCTCAAACAAGCTTGAAAGCAGCCTGCTCAGCGCCGAGCAACGCGCAGACTTAACTAAAAAGAAAAAAGCACTGCAAGCACAACTTAATCAAGAGTATGATCAACTCCGCGAGACCAACAAGCGCCTCAAAACCATCAGCGAAGAGCTCGTAGGAAAAGAACGCGATGCAGAATTCCTACGATTCCGCTGCGCAGACCTGCAATAACTTTAAATAGACCACACGAGACATATTCTTTGCGCCGCGGTAGCGAAGTCTGGTCAAACGCGCAGGACTTAAGATCCTGTCACTTAGTGTGTCCGCAGGTTCAAATCCTGCCCGCGGCATAACGCAGTAAGCCGTGGCAGGTTACGAGAACTTGTTCGAGTGTACCTGCCCGCGGCATAACTTTTATAAAATGTGCGCCACTTAGTTCTACTATGATACCGCAACAATATTTTGAAGGCATGGAACCAGACTGGCAACGCTTTTTTCCCAATACTGAAAAGCAAGGCGAATATCGCACGTGCAGGGAATTTTTCCGTGGAAGCGCTCTCTACACCCTTGAGCATCCTAATCCTGATGACTTGGTGAACCGCTGCAGAGAGCCAGCAACACTCTGCGCAGTCTATCTTGCAAGCCATTTTGATGGCAAGCGCGATGCAATAGACGAAGAACGCCAAGCAGAGCGCTCCAATCTTTTGTTTGCCTCAGGACCCTACCACTTAACCGCTTTAGTTATGCACGCAGTTATTGCACCAGAAGATCTGCCAGACTTAGTCATCAACAACGCAGGCACACCGCAAGACAGCGTGCTTGCCTCACTCTACAAAGCAGCGCAAGGCATTGCTCTGCCAAGCGAATACTTTACTGAAGACGGCCAGCGCGGCAAAGAAACAAAAGACCTCTGGCACAGAATCAAACCACACTTCAAAGAACTGCTTGGCTTTGGCAGTACCGGAAGCAACCCAACACACTTAACTAGATTGTAATCATTTAGCAACAATGCTGGTTGCAGTCATTTTCACGCCAGGAATGCTTCTGATGTTCTCAATGACAAACCCTGCTAGTTGTTCTGGACCATCCAGCTTTATTTTAGCAATCAAATCCCAGCTACCAAAAAGAATATGCACTTCAACAACCTCTTCCATTGCTTTCAGGTCTTCTAAAATCGCATCTTCTTGTGCGCGATCCAACGTTATTTGAACATATGCGTGCATACTACCACCCCGCTACAGAGTATAATGTCTG
>JBFHWZ010000056.1:0-4302 GCA_041599235.1 Candidatus Woesearchaeota archaeon
CCCGTCAACTACTTGTGCAGTGATAAGGCTGGTGCCTGATGCATTTGCTGCTGTGACATTGCAGCTGACGTATTGGTTGGTATCAACTTGGCAGTTCACTAAGCTGGTGTTTTGTTGGAATGCAAGAGAATACGTGAAGGCTGATGGTTGTGATTGGTTGTCTGAGGTAAAGTTCCATAGGTCAAGCAGGTTAAGGTTCCAGCCTGAGTCTTCGTTCATGCTGACATTTGGCAGTGGACCAAAGTCTGGGGGCGTGTTTGCGCCTGAGAAGTTCACTGTGATGGTGCTGGTGGTGCTGGTCTGGCTGGCAATGTCTTCTGCTGTTGCGTAATAGGTTCTGAGTGTTGGTGTGCTTGATGTAAAGGTAAGCGCATAGCTGCAGGTTGTTGCTGAGCCGCAGGTTTGAGTGCCAGCTAATGTGCCGTTTTGATAGATTTTGATGTTTGCTATGCCTGGATTGTCTGCAGTGTCTACTGCTACTGCTGTTATGACCACTACGTTCTGGACTTGGAGCCCAGGTCCTGGCGTGATAGTGATTGATGGTGGCAGGTCAATAGCGTATGCAAAGCTAACACTAAGTAAAAAGACCAATGCTATCAACCATGCTTTGTGCTTCATTGTCTAAAATTGCTTTTCTAGCCTGATGCCAACCCCTTCTAGGTCGTCGTCAAACTGTGACTGTTTCTTGCGGAAGTAAAAACCGCCCAATCGCCAGCTGCCGGGCTCAGGTTTGCCATCTTTTCCTTCTTTGTAATAGGGCAAGAAGGTCAGGCCTGCTTCAAGGCTGTTAAGGTCGCCGTCAAGCATTGTGAATTTCCCATATGGTGTGAAGCTGCCGAATTCTGTTGGCAGGATAAGCGCTGCGCTGCCTGAGTAGCCAACAATGTCTTCTTTGTTGACTTCTTGTCGCCAGGCGCCGCCAGTAAGTAAGAGTTTTGCGTGCTCGCCGTCATCAAGTGCTGTCCAGAGATTGTAGTTGCTGAGGTCAAGATCAAAGAGCCGCATGTGTGGTCCTGATTCTCTATCGAGTCGGAATTGGTTGCGTGAGCGAATGCCAATTTCGTCCATAAGGAGCCGCGCGTGGTTTTTCCCTTTGCCTAAAACCATCGAGATATTGCCCAGCGGTTGGTCTTGTATCCAGCCACCATCAAAGCCCATCGCCAGTGTATCAGCAAGCTGTCCAGCTATATATGCTTTTCCTTCAAAGCTGTTCACGACGTCATTGTCAATACCTTTATCTTCAAGGATTTTAGCAAGAGCATCAAAGCCCATGATCAGGTTGTCAGTTGAGTACTTTGTGTGCAGGCCGATGCGCAGGGTCTGGATGGTTCGGTCCGCAGCGTCTTGTTTTTCGCGTTCGTAATCACCGAACAATGCTGCTTCCAGGTCGTCTCTCAGGCGCATTCCTGCCCAGAGCTGGCCGCCCATGCGTTTGATTTTCTGCTCGACATTCACGTTCAGCGGCTGCTGATAGCTGTTTGCGCCATTTTGGACGTCAATAAGGCCGTCAGTATCAACGTTGAGTGTGTCATTGTGAGAAAAGAATATGCCGCGTAGCAATCCACGATCAAATGCTTTAATATCTAAGTCAAGCGCAAAGTATTCTTGAATAAGCTCGTCTTGTGTTCGCGTGGTGACGGTTGTTATGATGCCGCCTGAATTGTCAATGCTGATTTGCTCTGGCTGTTTTCCTGTTCGGGCTGATTGCTCATACGCAAGGCCTATGCGGGCCAGGTCAAATACGTCCATGCCTATCTTGAGGCTGCCAATGTTTTCTTTGAATTTGCTGCCGTCAGTGACGGTCCAGCGGTCTTTTTCTGCAATAGCGCGCAGGCTGAACCAGTCGCTGTCAATGGCAAGTCTGCCGGTTCGTTCTTTGCTGCTATGCTCCTGGCCAATGCGTGCTTCAAGGTACGCGCGCCAGGGACTGCGTTCTTTTTTGTCTGGCTTGTCCGGCGTATCTGGTTGCACGTCAGGCTGTTCAGGTTGTTTTTTTGTAAAATAGGTTGATTGTGCAATGTCTTTGCGCTGTTCTGCAGTCAGGAATCTTTCGCACAGCCCGTATGCACGGTCAAACTCGTCTTGTGATTGTACCGCTTGCAAAAGGGCATGGCCTTTTTCGCCAATCTGCTTGAAGTGATTTGCCAACACCATCAGGAACTGGTCGCCATCTTTGGTGTCTTCTGCTTGTCCGAAAAATTCATAGGCGTGTGTGTGCAGCTCTAGTTGTTCAAGCTCATCTTCTCTGCTGTCTGGATTTGCTGCAACAGCTTTCATGGCAGCAAGCTTGTCTCGTGCTTTTTGCGCAAAGAAGCGCATGCGTTCGTCCAGATCTTGTGGTTCTTGCCCGGGCTGCGGTTGCGGATCCTGTGGTTTAGGATCTTGCGGTTGAGGTTGCGGATCTTGCTTGGTAGGTACTTGCGGACCTTTTGGACCTGGCTGTCCTGGTGCAGGTTGAGGTTGTGGATTTTGCGGCGCTGGTTGTGGAACAGGCTGCGGATCCTGCGCACCTGGCTGCGGTTGGTCAAGCGCAGGGGTGTAATGCGGTGATTGCTGTATGCGGGCAAGTATTGCAGCACCCGCATAGGGCTTTACAATCTGATATAATTGTGCAAGTTGTTCTGCTGATTTTATTTGGTCGCCAAAAATCAGTGCTGACGCGCGGGTATTGATTTTTCCGAGAATAATCCTGCGTCTTTTAGCATAATCGTCTTTGTCAGGAATAATATCTTCTGCTTCACGGTATTTTTCCAGTGCTGAAACATATTTTTGTATTTTTTCAATGCGCTGGTCAAAGTTTTTTGGTTTGTCTTTTTCAGCGTCTTCGTACAGTTTATAGCCTTCCCTTGCCAGTGCCTTCATTTTTTTCTCAAGGTCACCTTCTGGGCCTTGGACAGGTGCTGGTTTGGCGTGTGCTGGACGCACTAACGGAGCATAATCAGCGGCAGTAGCTGCTGCGTAAATTAACACAGCTGTAGCTGCCGCTTTAAGTCCCCCCATTAAGCTAAATGAGCGTGATTTCTTAGGTGAATCTGATTTTTGAGAATACGTGTCACTAGTTGTTTTTTCTAGCTGCGAGGCGCCTTCATACTGTTGTCGCTTATTACTACTCAACCTAAGTCCCCCATCACCTCTCGCAGGGTATAAGAAACCAGCCTAGTATTTAAACCTTTCGAATGTGTTAGTATTCACAAGTGATAACTTCTAGAACTCAGTATTCTTCATGCCCTTCTGAATCAAAGGCATCATCACCCTCAGTAGTCGTCTCTGATTCATCCTGCTCATCCTCTGCCTCAAACATCTTGGCAATTTCTTCGCGATCATAATCTTCATCTTTGCCCTCTTCTTTCAGCTCCTTCTTGATTTCATCAATAGGAATAAGAGAGAGAAGTTTATCGCCAGATTTCTTGCCTGCCTTCTTTTTCTTAGCAGCTTTCTTTTTTTTCTTCTTCGGCATGGTTTAGAGACGTCGTTTGTTGGCACGCCTGCTTGGACGTGCTTTTTCAACACCCTTGCCTTTGCGATGCAAGCCGCGCGTCTTTCTGCCAGCACTGGTCAAACCACGGTGCGGCCTGCCGCGCTTGGAAACCATCCAGTTCAAGCGTGCATCAGCTGCAATGCTCGGATGGCTTCTGTCGACGAGAATAACCTCAAACCAGAAGTTGTTGCCGTCCTGGCCAACATAATAACTGTTGAGAACTTCGCAGTTTTTGTAGGCCTTGCTTGCGCGCTCCTCTGCAATAAGCTTGTAGCTTTTACGCAAGGTCAAGCGGATTGTTGTGTTTTTTGGTCGCCTGCCGCCAGAACGCTTAGGCCGCTTATGGCCTCCTCTGGAGACACGCTGTCTGACCATAAAAATGCCCTGCTTAGCTCGATAGCCAAGGGAACGAGCTCGTGCAAGTCGGGTAGGTCTATCAATACGAAGTGTTACTGGCTCTCTGCGCCACTGGATTCTGCGCGCTCTGAAAAGAGCTTCAGCTTCATCAGTGGGCTTCTTCCAGATAGTCCGTAATGCTTGATATAACCCCATAGCGATTGTAGATAGTGGACGGTTTAAAAATGTTATGGTTTGTAGTCGCTATACATAAATAGAACAAGCAGTTACTGCTTGCCATGAAAACAGTGCTTATCGTGGGCAGCATTATTGTTCTTGGCTTGTTAGCAGTCATTGGCTCCCTAGTATTATACGGCAAGCTCTCAGGTGTTGAAACAGAACCAGTTCCGCAGCCAGTTGTTAAAGATGAGAAGCTGTCCATCGAGGATATTACGCCTGAGCGCATCATCAAAGATGAGCCTGAAAAA
>JBFHWZ010000057.1:0-4259 GCA_041599235.1 Candidatus Woesearchaeota archaeon
AAGTGTTGGGCCAATTAATTCAAAGTGCTGTTCTCGTTGCGTACCGGCAATCATGAGGTACGTATTGCCGCAAACAGGCACCAGTTTTCCGACGGGAAAAACATGTTTTGGCCTGTCAAGCACATATTGTCCTTTTGCAGCAGGATCAGTGCCACGGTACCGCACGCCTTGACCATAATCTTCACAGCGCAACTCAAATACAGGATTGGTGCGTTTAATTGCACGAACGGTGAGCGCTGCAATGTGTAAATCTGCTTTTTGCACAACGTCAGGAAGTGTTGCGCTATCAAAGTTAGTTCTGCTGACAACGCGCGGATCACCAAAGCCAGCAGTTTTCATGATATCAAATAATGCATGTTCGTACTCGCAGCCCCCGATGCATTTTGCCACCAGATCGCGGTCGTACTTGATATGGTTGGGCACGCGTCGGTCAGCAACATTATCAGAAAAATATACTTCGCCACTTTCGCCCAATACCCTGAAACATTCTGAAAACACTTGATCTTTTCTGCGTGAAAGATTAATGACGCAGTTTGAAATGACTCTGTCGATAGTCCCGTTTTTGAATCGAGAGAGGTTGTTGATGGTTCCTTGCCTGAATACAACAGGAGCCATGATAAAGCCTGCTTGTTGAAATGCTGCCTTGATTTTTTCTTGCGCGCCAAGCGCTTTTGAAAGTCTTCTTTCTGAAAGGTCGATGCCGTACACGCTTCCGTCAGGGCCTGCCAGTGCGGCGGCGATGTAAGCTTCTTTTCCTGCGCCACAGCCAAGGTCTAAAAGGGTTTGCCCTGTAATATCTTCAAGCGGTAGCGCTGTTCCGCAGCCAAAATCATCCTGTGCAATTTCAGGCGCTGCTTCAGAAATGATGCGTGTTAACTCGATGATTCGCGGATCAGTTTTTGTAATATTGCACGCGCCTTTTTCTAAATCATCTGTCTTTGCCATGTCTTCGTAGAATTTGACTGTGTGCTGTTCTTCAGCACGGCGCTCTGATTCAGTCTGCGCCATGTCTGACACCTCCACTGCAGCTCGCATTGCCCTTAAAGCACATGGTGTAACAGCGCGGATGCTTCATGTAGGTTTGCTGCTCAACTGCCTCAACCAATGATCTGCCGTGGTCAAATGCTTCATCATCGTCGACAATTGTGCACGCGTACACGCGCGCTTCGCCACCATTTGGCTTGATAACAAATTTAAGATAATTGCACATCCATTCATGCTGTTTGTCTTTTGCATAATTGGCCAAGCATTCAGCAGTTGGTTCTTTTGCTTCAATGACTGGATGATCTGATAAGTGAGAATAGGGATCTTCTAGTCGAGGAAAGATGAGTATATCTATATCGTCGCTAATGCCATTATCGCGAAGCAGTTGCCGATAATTTGTTTTTTTCACAGCAACAAGACCGGGAGTGAATTTCGCATCATTAAGAATTCTTCCTGCAAGAGCAATTTGGATCCCTGCGCCCTGCAATTGTTTCATAGCGCCAAGCGTGCGCTGGAATGTTCCTTTGCCGCGCTCATCATCGTGGTCATCCTTATTGTAGCTGTCAAGACTGACGCGCAGCAGCAAATTGTCTCTGCCGTACTTTTCAACGTATGTTTTTTGCAACGCAACAAGCTCATCAAATTTTCTTTCCAGCGGCTGCGTTGCATTGGTCAGCACCATGACTGGTTCTCCTTCTTTCATGGCAGCATCAAGAATGCCCATGAAGTGCGGATTAAGAAATGGTTCGCCGCCAGTAAAACAGATGCGTTCAAGATTGGGAAACTGCCTGCTTTCATTTAGGTAGAGCTGCACATCTGTCTGTGTTAAGAATTCCAAGCGGTCATTTGTTGGGCTGGATCCTTCCAAACAGCTTGGACATGAAAGATTGCATTTGGTTCCTGTGTGGAACCACAGTTCACGAAATCCCTCGCGCCCCATTGGCTTGATGCAGCCGCGAGGCTGGCCGTCTGCAGTCTTCGTTGTATGCTGAAATTTCATCGGAGTATCCACCATGGTCACGATAAACGATTGTTAACTTTTAAACTTTTCTTTCTTACTTAAAAGAAAACTTTAATAACTCTAAGACTCTATAATTAAGCTATGACCTATGACTACGATGTTATTGTTTTGGGCGCGGGCGCAGCAGGATTAAGCGCAGCAATTGGCTCTGCAGTGGTTGGGGCAAAGACACTTATTGTAGAACGCGCAAAACATATGGGTGGTGATTGCTTGCACACAGGCTGTGTGCCATCAAAAACACTTATTCGCTCTGCAAAAGTAGCGCACTTAATGAAACGCGGAAAAGAATTTGGCTTAACCAGCGTCCAGCCAAAGTATGCGTTCTCAAACGTCATCGATCATGTGCAGAAAGTCATTAGATCCATACAGCCAAATGACACGCCTGAACGGTTAGCGACTTTTGGCGTGCAAACCGTCAAAGGGCAAGCAAAATTCATTGACAAATACACTATTGACGTTGACGGCAAACAATATTCTGCGCGAAAATTCGTTATTGCAACAGGCTCAACTGCCTGGACACCACCCATCAAAGGCCTTAAAGAAACAGGATACCTTACTAATGAAACGCTTTTTGTCAATAAAACCTTCCCTAAAACCCTTATTGTTATTGGCGGCGGGCCTATTGGCTGTGAAATGGCGCAAGCCTTTGCACGATTAGGCAGTCAAGTGGTGATGATTGAGCGCGGACCGCGTATTATGAGCAGAGATGATGAAGATGCAAGTATTGCTATCCAGCAAGTCTTTGCAAAAGAAGGCATTAAGATTCTCTGCGATGCAGCAGTTGTTGAAGCACGAAAAGAAGGAAACAAAAAAATAGTTTTTGTTGAACGCAAAGGCAAAAAGATAAAAGTAACTGGCGATGAAATACTTGCAGCCATTGGCAGGCAGCCAGTGTTTAAAGAATTAGACCTTGACAAGATTGGCGTGAAATACGGACGGGCCATAAACGTTAACCAGTACTTGCAAACATCAGTGCCGCACATTTATGCTATCGGCGATGTCAATGGACAATATCCGTTTACGCATGGCGCAGAATTTGAAGCACGTATTGCAGTGCGCAATGCCTTATTTCCGTTCAAACAAAAAGCGGATTATTCAGTAGCGCCTTGGACAACCTATACTGATCCTGAAGTATCACATGTTGGCATTACTGAACAAGAAGCAAAAGCGCAAAAGCTCAACCATGAGGTGCATGTGTTTGAGCTTAAAGAAGTTGATCGGGCTATCACTGATGTTGAAACAGCAGGTTTTGTGAAGCTTATAACTGATAAAAAGGGCTACTTGCTGGGCGCGCATATTGTTGGCGAGCATGGGGGTGAGCTCATGCATGAACTGGTGCTTGCCATGAAAGCCAAAATACCTATTACGACTATTTCGCAGACTATACATATGTATCCAACACTGGCCCAAGGCTTGCGCAGAGCAGCAGACCAGTATTATGCTAAGAAATTGAAGAGCCCTAAGACCCGTAAACTGCTTAATTTCTTAAGAAAATTTGCTTAATATTATATACTCCTTTATTTTCTCCAGTCTATTCTTGTCGCGGAGGTGCCGGAGTGGCCAAACGGGACAGGTTTAGGCCCTGTTGGCTTAGTGCCTACGCAGGTTCGAATCCTGCCCTCCGCATCATTAAATGAGTGGAGGTAGGTTACAAGAAGCTCTGCTTCGAGTTTACTTGCCTTCCGCACTACTATCACTATATTATATACGCCTTTTTCTTGTTTTTGGCTTTTTTCTTTGAATGGACCTTTGATTCACAAGTTCTCCCAAATACCATTTTATAGTAGCAACTGTCTGAAGTGCTGAAATTAGCGCTTTAGAGGTTTGTAGAGCGTGAAAGAAGGTCGTCCTATTGAGCAACCTTACGAAAATTTTATAAAATGCACAACAACTAAGGAGGGTCTAGAGTTAGGAGAGTGCCCTATCGACGGGAGAACACCTAACAACAAAAAAGAGGACGTATATTGTGAAACATATATGTTCTAGTTTGGGCGAAACCACAAGCTTTAAATAACGAGCTTCGGTTTCAAGCACAAACACACAAGTCTTTACCAAACGTAAAGATAGCCAAAAAAAACACGGAGGTGTTCAGATAATGAACGCGACAAAAGCAATTAAGAAGATGGTTGCGGTCGGCATGGGTTTGACCATGGTCGGAGCTACTATCTTTGGTGCGTCAGCAGCTATGCTTAGTGACTGGCCAGCACCATTCGTTGTAGATGGAGTACCTGCTTCTAACCTAGCAATCGTTGTA
>JBFHWZ010000058.1:0-3806 GCA_041599235.1 Candidatus Woesearchaeota archaeon
AAGCTTGCAGGCCCTGCAGGAATTGTCCAGCTCAAGGATGACATAACAGACAACGAATTTAGCAGCTATGGCATGGACATTGGAGGCCAATCAGTTCCAGCAGATGTGAATCTATTTGGAACAGCAACAAGCGACAAAATCAACCTTGTTTCAATAAGAATCAGGCCACGCGCGCAAGCACTGCAAGGCGGCAATGTGTATGTGCCTGAAGGCCAGTGCACAGGCAATGTCATGCGGCACACAGGCATGCGCTTCAGCAAAGACTTTGATATCTGCAATGCAGGCCAAAAACAAGTAGGCACAGCACAACCAACAGCGCGCAGAACAACGTCAGTCTCAGGCGGCCTGTTTGAGCTTAAAGGCTCTCGAAAACAATACACCTTGTTCTTGGGCAGCACCCGCCTAGATTTATTTGCGCTTCGCAGCGGCTCAATATTCCTTGGCAGCGATGACACTGACTTAATCAACTCAGAAAGCACAGCAATTGACCTGCACGACAGATTCATAGTCAACCCAACAGGCTCTGATGATCCGGGCGACAATTGGTACTTGTACGAGTTCACCAACCATGACCCATCAACGCAAACAATCTATTACCGCGACTTGCTCAGCGGCTCAACAAAAGAAGCGCGCTATACAGGAACTGAAGGCGTATTAAATATTGGAGGCAAACAGCTTAAGTTTGAAGTTGTTGGCACTGCAATCAAGGTTGACCTTAACGGGGACGGCAGCATTGGCGGCGACACAACTGTTATCATAGTCTCGCCAGCAATTTACCTTGAGCCAAGCGGTGGTGGCGGCAGCGCAGACCTTGATGTTGTCTTCAGAGGCAGGTTCAGAGAAGAAAAGAGCGCAAATGACGTAACCACTATCACTGCTTTCAAAAGCGGCTCAGAATTTGACGCAATGATTGACTGTGATTTACAGGATGTGAGCGGCTCAATAGAGCAATGCATGAAAGACACAGGACTCTTATTCACTATTGATGAATCAAGAAGGCCACCGCGCATTATTGCAGGCGGCTCAACAAGCTCTGTGCAATACACCAGCTCAGGAACATCTGGAGAAGCACAAGCCTATGTTGTCATAACGTTTGAGAAAAGCAAACTGCTTGAGCGCAGTCAGTAAATAACAATCGGGCGATGCTTGACTATTTTTCTTGAATCAGTCTTAACAGAAATGCGCACCCAGTACTCGCCAGGCTCAAGCTCATCTGTTGGCAATAGTATGGTTCTGCTCACCTCAGTGCTTTCACCGCGAAGCCCCTCAATAGAAAAAGGACCAATGCCTCGGTAAACACCCAATTCAGGAATGCTTGCCCTGACCCTGATATCTGTATCGCCTTGCGTGTCAAGCTCAACTCTTACCAGCGTCTGCTCTCCAGCAGCAAGTTCTTGATCAATTCGAATACCTTCTAAGAACACATGGCTGGCAAAAGCAGTAGTTGTTAACAAAAGTGCAATGATGCCAATAGTCAATAAAAATCTCATATCTCCCACCAAACAATAAATAAGAAGGGAATTTATATAAATCTTGTGCTTACAAGAGCACGTATGGAAATACACCCAGGGATTCAGATAATTGACTTAGCTTTGTACGTGCCAGAGCAGAAGATTCTGGTGGTCAGTGACTTTCATCTAGGCTATGAAGAAAGCCTTGCCCGCAAAGGAGTCTTAGTGCCCAGACAGCAGTACAAGAACACTATAGACTGCCTAGAACAGATATTTGCCAAAGTCAAAGCAGATACTGTGGTGATTACTGGCGACTTAAAGCACGAATTTGGCAGGGCAACCAAGCAAGAATGGAAAGATGTCATGCGCTTGCTTGATTATTTAAGCAGAAAATGCAAGAAAATCATTCTTTTGAAAGGCAACCATGACCCCAGCTTAGCACCTATAGCAAACAAGCAGCGTTTGGAGATACTAACGGAGTATCGTGTCGGTGACATGCTCTTTATTCATGGCGATGTTATTCCAGAAGAACCTGCTAAGGTGAACATCATGGGCCATGAACACCCGGCAGTCACGTTAACCAAAGAAGCTCGTCGAGAAAAATACAAATGCTTTATCAAAGGCAAATGGAAGCGCAAGACCCTCATAGTCCTGCCCAGCTTTAACCTGCTTACGATAGGCACTGATATCACCTCAGAAAAACTGCTCAGTCCACTCTTAGAGAAGGGTGTTAGCACTTTTGACGTCTGGGTGCATGATGAGCAGAAAAAAGAAGCATTATATTTTGGCAAAGTGAAGAAATTGCCTTAATCACCATTCGCCATAACCAGCAAAAAACTCGCGGCTATCAGTGTTGAACCAAATGCTATTACAGTCTTTGAAGTATTCTCCGCAGCACTTACAGAAGCTCATGCGCTCTACTTGAAAGCTCTGACAGCCTTGACAGTGTGATTTTATTTTTCGTACTGGGCTTGGTTTCATACACAAAACCTATATTCTCCAGTATATAAATCTTATGAATAGAATTAGCGGCCCGCTAGCTCAGAAAGAGCTAGCGGACCGAATTCGTGAGTGAAGACCTTAATAGTCAAGCCACGAGTAACGGCTGAGTTCCAACCCCTGGGTGTTTTCGCATGGCCGGCACAGGTACGGATCGTGCACTGCGCTTTTGGCTATGCGGTGTCCACATGAAATACACTTGCGGTATTTCATGCTGACCGTGTCATGATTTTATCCATGATGTGGTCAAAATATTCTTCTTTGTTTTTTTCAAGCTTGATGAATTCCCTGAGTTGTTTTATGTCTTTGATGAATACTTTATCAGTAGTCATCTGCTCCTCCAAGGAATTCTTCGCTTGCCATACGCTCGCCACGCTCAAAACCAAGCTCCCATGCGCTTTCTGTTTCTAGCAGGTCTTCTTCTTGCATTGCCTCATCATAGTCATCGTCATAGGAGAGCTTCTGTTTAGGTGCTAACGGATTTTGCTGCTCAAGCAGCTCCATTTCGTCATGATACCTTTTCATTTACCCCACCTCCCGATGTACCTTTAGGCACAAGTATACTGGCGGGGATTCTTATTATATAGTTTTTCATTATATTTTATAAACATTATAAAGTTTATATAAAGTGGCTCTTGTTATATAATATCGAAAGGTTTATATAGATGTTATGCTTGTATAATTATTCTCGCGCAATTATAAAACACTTATAGGGGGCTCTATGAAACGCAAAATAATCCAAATTGCGAACTCAACTCAACTAGTTTCTTTACCGCGCAAATGGTGCCAGCATCATGGTATAACCAAAGGCGATGAGATTGAAGTATTGGAAAAAGGGAGCCAGATTCTTATCAGCACCAATAAAGAAGCTGAATCAGACAGCACTGACATTGATGTTTCTAACCTGGGCGACCAGACTAAAAAAGTCATTGGCGCCTTATACAAATCAGGCTATGATGAGTTCAAGATACAATTTGCCAAAACAGAGGAGCTCAAGTATGTGCAGGAAGTCATCAAAGACACCTGTGTGGGCTTTGAGATTGTTGAACAGGGAAGAAACCATGTTACTGCCCGAAAGATCTCAGCAACTGTGCAAGAAGAGTTTGAGCCTATACTCAGACGATGCTTCTTGCTGATGCTCAACATTGCCCGTGACGGCCTTGAGGCTATCAAAAAAGAGGATTATGAAGCACTGAGCAATATCACCCTTATTGACCAAAGCATCAATAAATTCACTGATTTTTTGCGACGCATACTGAATCGTTCAGGCTATTCAAAACTCAAGCGCGTCCCGCCCTTTTATTATGTTCTTGAGGAGCTTGAAAAGCTCGGGGATGAATATAAAGAGATTTATCA
>JBFHWZ010000059.1:0-3632 GCA_041599235.1 Candidatus Woesearchaeota archaeon
CAAGCCACGCTGCCAGATTGCTTCTGCTAGCTTGAAGTAATTATCTCCAAGGGTAAGATGCTTGCCCACGCCCCAGCGATACCATGCCTGTGCTGACCGAATGTTCTTCCCACAGGCAGCAATCTCATCCTCAAGGGTTTTCTTGTCTTGGGCAGTCAATGCACGATGCTTGAGGCGATCAGTATCCTTCAAGCCCTTAAGCATGCGTAATGCTTGAACAGGCATAAGCCTTACTCGTGGCTGCTTTTCTGCCTCGCCATTTCCACCGTTGGTTCTTTCTTCGCCCTCTTTTCGTCTTGGCAGTTTTTTAACACTCATCATAACGAGCCGCTCAAGATCCCGTGAAACTTCTTTGTTGTATTCTCTGACCCATGGCCATTCGTGATCTTTAGGAATTTTTTGGACAACCTGACCAGTAGTTGAAGCTTCCACAAAATTGTGGCTGGTGAGTAGTTTGTACAGGGTTCCGCCCATTGCATACATATCAGTAAGTTCACTATATTCTCCTGTCTCAATCAGTTCAGGAGCCATATAGAGCGGCGTTCCCATGATCTGACCAGTTGCGGTCATGTCAGCCTCACTGCCTTCTTGTTTTGCCATGCCCAAGTCTGCCAGTTTGACAAGGTCTATTTTTCCTGTTTCTGTATGGCGCGTAACTAAAATGTTTGCTGGCTTGATATCCCTATGAAGAACTCGGTCAGTCCTGCCTTCTTCTGGCTCAAACGTATGCGCATAATGCAGTCCTGTTAACGCCCCTATGCCAATGTCTGCTGCGTCAGCAATACTTAATGTGTTAAGCACTTCAGGATCGTCAAGCACCAATGCTTCGGGGATGTATTCAGCGATTGCGTAAAAGAGCGTTATGTTTGTATCCAAACCAAGCATTTCAAGATCAGGAATCATCGGTGCTGTTGATTGTTCAACAAGCTTGACTGTTGCATTAGGATCGTCTGTTTCTGCCGGCTCTATAGCAAGCGGTTCAACTTTGCTGAAGTCAATGGGTGCAGCGCCACTGCCAACAACCCTGAGAAGATTGGGGTGCCGCATGCGTGACCCGAGGTCAATCTCGCGCATGAATCGCGCAGTGGTCTCTTCATCTTCCACTGTCGGAGACAAGAACTTAAACGCTCTGACAAGGTCAGCAAGCTGGTGTTTTTCATCAACAAATCTGCGGTAATAACCATAGATTGCTTCTTTTTCGCGGAGCGGCACTGTTGCGAATTTTGCTGATAGTTCTGCGCACGTCTTATCAACGCGTTGGAAGTAGATATCTTCTTCTTCATCAGGTTTCCGATCAAGCCCCAGACCTTTAAGTTGTTGTGCTGCAAGTCTTGAATTGCCAGATTTGATATTATCAGCTATCAGCATGTGCAACAACGGCACTGCTTTCATGACAATACTGTACGCGCCCTTGCCGACTCTACCTTGCACCACGTGATCGCCAACAACGCGCCCTTCAAGCGCAGTCATGAGCTGATTGTTCAATCGGTCTTTATAGGTATGAATATTAAGCCTGCCAGATGATTTGTTTCCTGCGCTTTTCCGTAAATGGTCTTTTGTCATGGTATTGTCAATGTATGTTACGCTGCTTTCCTCGTAAGCAACCCTGCTGCTACTTTTTTCTCATGCGTTGTTTCCCAGTCATACGGCACTGAGCAAAGTTCTACAGCTTCAGGACCGCGTAGGTCAGTGTCATGCACAGCAAAACTTGCTAAAGGCTCGCCATTTGCATCTATTTGTTCGCCATCACGCGGCTCACCAACTGAGCCAGGATTCACATACACAATGCCATTTTCTTCGTATATTCCTGGATGGTGCGTGTGTCCCCCATAGACGAACTTAATCTGCCCTTTGAATTTTTTTTGGCATTCTTTAAGCATTAGCTGATATGGATACGCCATCTCATTTTTTCGCCAGTGTGGAAACTTCTTGAAATCAACAGGATATTGAAACAGTTCAGGGTGTACACCGCCGCCATGCGTGAATAATACCGGACCGACCTGCCGGGAGTATGGATGTGCTTGTTGTTTGAGTCTCTTAAGGCCTGCAATGACCTTGTCTCCGCGTTCTTTGTTTACCGGGGTAACATCAGCAGGTTCGCTCATGAGCTTCATCAGGTCATAGGTTGTCGTGTGCGCCCGCGTTTTTTTTTCTTCAATGGGCGTTGAATCACCATATGCTTGTCTGAAAAACCAATAGATTCCTTGCGGGCCGCCCCGCTTCCAAGACATATGACCTTCACCAAAGTAAATATCACCTGCATATTTTGTTGGATCTTCCGCCCATCCAAGCGCAACTTCTTCATGATTGCCAATCAAATTCAGCGCAAACAGCTCTGAAATTTTAAGGCACTCCACTGGATTTGGCCCATACCCAATCAAATCACCTAAATTGAGGATAGTGGTGATGCCTTGCTGTTGTATATCTGCAAGTACTGCAACAAGCGCTTCCAAATTACTATGCACATCTGACACTATTGCTACTTTCATTGTTGTCTCTTCACTGTTGTTGCTTAGCCGCTACTCCCGAGAACTCTTTTTTACACTAATATAACGGCTATACTATACTCTAGAGTATATAGGTTTAAAAGCTTTTCGACTCAAATAGATAGCTTTTTAAAGCATTTTTAGGCATTTCGCAACACTTAAAAAGCATCAAGAATTTATGTTTTCTAAAGTGGGGGAACAACTAACTCTAGAAGATTTGAATCCTGAGCCATTAGAGCTTCTTGATTTGCAGAAATGCAGCTCAGTAGATGACATAGTGCGGGGCATGAGCAAGTGTTCTTTTGGCGCGCGCATGCTCGGAGAGGTCGCTGACACGATAGAACAATGGGTGCAAGAAGACCATAAACCAGTATTGTTGTACAATGGAGACCTGCATGGGCCGTTTGGAAAATTTTTGCAATCGTTAGTATACAGAGGCTGGTTTACTGAAGTCATGCGCCCCGGTCCGTACCGAAAACATCGCGCAGCCGGTGAGAAAGTAGTAGTGCTCAGCGGTTTTTCTACTGAACGGCATGCACAAGACCTGCAAGACATGACCGAGGATGCGATTTTCATCAACAGCCACAGCATATGCTTCCCTGGGCAAGTGCGTGATGGCCATTTTCCTAATGTAGTATTCAGTGATCCAAAATATATCATGACTCTGATCAAGTATGCTCTTGAACAGCGCCTTGAAGGAAAGCCCACTTCAGTCACGCGCATGATGAAGGATATGCGAAACCAGCACGGACTTGCACATGTTGTTTCGCGCGGCGCGCACGTGTTTGACAAAATGGTCGCTGACCCTGACTGCACAGTCTTCATGACCATGAGCGGCGCAATGACTATAGCGCAGATGGGCTATGTTATTTGCGATATGATTGACCAAGACATGGTGCAATCAATCACCAGCACCGGTGCGTTGATGGCGCACGGGTTAGTGCAAAGCATTGGCTTGCCGCACTACAAAAACCTGCCAGACTTAGATGATGACCAGCTCGCAGAACTAAAAACCAATCGCGTCACAGATACGCTTGAACCAGAAAAAAATCTTGATCATGTTGAAAAAGTTATTGGAGAAGTCATGGCAACCATGCAGAGCATTGAGCGCACAAGCCCGCGCGTGTTTAATGCTATAATTGGCGC
>JBFHWZ010000060.1:0-3212 GCA_041599235.1 Candidatus Woesearchaeota archaeon
AGTAGTTTGGTGCGCGTTTTGAATTTTTTATGCTTAAGGAGCCATGAACTGCCTAAGAAGAGCACTAAATTCAAGCCAGGTCCTGCAAACGCAATCAACGCTGAGGTTGCAGGCTCAATAGAGCACGGAGGTACTGCGCAACCAATGCTCACATAACCAGGAACAAAGAAGATAAAGCCAGTTCCAAGCATTTTCAAGAGCACGCCAATGCCTAACCACGTATAGGCAGCGTGAAAGGTTGCTTGCAGGCCATACGCAACAGCAGTGAACTTATGCGCAAGCTCGTGAAAAATAAGTGCTGGTGCGGTGACCAGACACGCGAACTTGAAGCTTTCCCAATCAAAGCCATGCGTGTAATGCGTGCGTCTGAACCGCAGGAAGTCCATGAAAATATAGCCAACAACAGCAGTCATGATGACTATGTCAATTAATTCTCTCAGCGTTATGAGCATGCACAGAACACATCAGAACTTGTTTATAAGGATTGTGTTGAGAAGTGAGAAAAAAAAGACTGCCTCGCATTCGAGGCAGCGAAAGGTTTGAGCGCCTTAGCGCTTCTTCTTCTTCTTAGCTGCTTTTTTCTTTTTTCTTTTTGCTGCCATTTGCACTGCACCTCGCAATATTTTTATTAATTTATTATGTTACTTATTTCACTTTTAGTATTTAAATCTTTTGTTCTTTGCTTCATATTTCACTGTAAGAAAAAGTTTTTGAGTATTCTATCAATCATTTTTACTACTGCTGCAAAATTTTCATGCGTTATATGTTTCATATCCACCGTGCCGCCTGCTGCGTATGCGTGGCCGCCGCCCTTGAACAATGCTGCAAGCTCACTTAAGTCAAGATCACAGCCATCTCTCCGTCGGAAACTGATGCGTCCATTGCGATACAACACCACAGAAACAGCAACAGTTTCGTTGTTGTTGAGTATGGCATGGCCTGCATCTGCAGTGCTCACCACACTATCACAGAGCGCAAAACCAAAAGTGTATGTAAGATACGTTACTTGCTGTAATCGCAGTGATAATTCACGCAAGGCGCGTTCGCGCTTTTGGAGGTACTCTGCATGTATTTTTTCAAAGCGGCTTGACCAAAATACGCCTCTGCTTATTATTTCAACTAATTCTTTTTTGTCAAAGCCGGAATTAATAAGATCAGTTAGTTTTTGCGCTCGTTCGTCGCTGCGAATCCAAAATTCTTGGTCGTGCGCAAGTTGCTTGAGCTCGTGAGCAATGCGGTCATGCGGAAGGAATCGATTGCAGACCAGATCTGCACTGCATAAGCGCTTTTCTTTGTGCGCTGAGCGTTTAAGTTTTCCTGAGAATTCAACAGTAGTGGCATATTTTTTTATGAGCTCCAATGTTTTTGAATCATACGGATGATGGCTGTTCCAATAGGCTATGCGGTTTTTCTCAGTGATGTGCTTGAGCTTCTGTTCAAGCTGGGTGAGCTCGTCAGGGGGAAAATCAAGGATAAAGATTACTTTGCCGTGGCCTTCAGCCATTTTAGAGAATTGGTCATTGGCAGTAGTAAACGTAAGAAAGCCTGCAATCCTGCACGGCATTTTTTTCAGCCGCGCAAGACGGAAAATCACTGCGCTTGCCCCCAGCCCGTCTAATTGTTCAGAACAATAGATGTCGAACATGCACTGCTATAGATTCCTGTCTATATTAATTTTTTGGCGCACTTTGAGCTATAGCTCCAATAAGTGTCGCTACCAGTGTTATGCCAATAAGCCAGCTGAGAATGGTTGCTACCAGCGTATCAATCCCGAAAAAGACCCACGTATAGATGCAGGCAACTAGTCCAATAAAAAGCGGAACATGGATATTTTTCTTCAGGTGTGTTATATGGTCGTGTTTTTTAGGCATTGGCGCTCACATAGATGCGGTATCCTGATTGTTTTGCAATGGTCTTGACATTGCCAAACACCTCTTTGAGTTTTTCCTCAAAGGTTTTGCCGCCTTTTTGATGGCGTGCTACCAGCTGGAAAAGACCGTTGGGCTTTAAATGTTTTTTGCCTTTTTCAATCAGGGCAAGGCAGATCTGCTTGCCTGCTGTTTGTGGTGGGTTAAGCAAGATAGTGTCAAACTGCTGCGTGACTGCTTCATAGGCATCTCCGTGGACAATAGTGGCAGTAATCTTATGCTGCTTTGCGTTTTTCTTTGCAAGCCGGACAGCGCGTTGGTTGATATCAGTCATAGTCAGTTGAATAGGAATTGCTTTTGCTATGCTGATGCCAACAGCACCATAGCCACAGCCTAAGTCAAGCACGCTCCAGTTTTTTTGGATAATTGCTTTATTGGCAAGCAGTTGTGTTCCAAGATCAATGCGTTTAGGTGAAAACACCCCTGAGCCGGTAAAAAAAGTCAGTTCAGTGCCTCGTAGTCGTGCCTGGATGGTGTATTCTTTATAGGTAGAAGTTGGTTGTTTGGTGTAATAATGGTTGTTCATGGCGTTATGATGCGATACCAGTAATAGAGTACCTTGTCAACAGCACGCACGAGCTCTTCACCTTCGCCTTGGATGCGAATACAGTTTTCCTGCATGGCAATATACGTCGGTGCTGCCGGAACAATTTCCACAACGGAAAGATCCTTATTTGCGCAGGTTACTATTGATCTATTAGAGCAGGCAAAGGTACGGTTTTGCATGCAGGCTGAAATAACTGATCGGTTCATTGCTCGCACTGCGCTTAAGGCAAGTTCAGACGCTGCAAGTGCCATGTACGCATTGTCTTCTGACGTGTCATCAGTCAAGTTAAAGGTGATGAATAGCTCCGGCTGGTTAAAGCTTTCATCAATCCAGCCTTCTACCGGCACTGCTTCTACTTCTTCAGGATTAAAGCGAAATGCCAAGCGGTAGGGCTGCTCGCCGCGCTGCCAAGTGGTGAACCAGATGTTGTCAATTTCTTCAAAAATAAAGTTATTGTAGGTCAGTGTTTCATGCAGCGGCTTTTCAGGAAGAAAATATTTCATATAATATAAGATTGCAAAAAAGATCAGAACTGCAAATACTGCACCAATAATGAATTTTTTAAAGGCAGGGCTGTCTTTTATTTCTTTTTCTGGTTCTTCAGTCATTGCATCACGCCATAGATGAGATATTGAATACGGTCATTCAAACGGTATAATTCCTGCACGTGCTCTGCTTGTGCAATAATACAGTTGTTGTCAAACATTATTTCTGTTGTATTTGCTTCAGTAAGGATA
>JBFHWZ010000061.1:0-3017 GCA_041599235.1 Candidatus Woesearchaeota archaeon
ATGTCAGCTGCATGATGCTTTGGCTCATATTTGTACGGATAAGGGTTGACCCCCTGCGCCCGTATGTCCTTGAGCTTTCTCAGCCTCTCTTTTATCAGCTCTTCTTCTGTAGGCATACTGTCTGAGATTAAGTGACCGTTTTTAAAGGTTTTGCAAAAGACTTATTAAAATTACAACTGTTGGTATGCTTGGTGGGTATGGAATTAGGAAAGTTCATTTGGTTTGGTGATGACTACCGGAATATTCTAGATGATATTGCACGATTTGCTTCAGAAGTGCAAGATGCATTGGTTGCTGAGCCTGAGCTGCCTGCTCAAAAGAAAAAACGAACCGTGTACACGCAACTTTCAGATGCGCGCTTGATGTTGTTAAGCGCAACTGTTTCATGCATAACACTTTCAGAGGACCGCCGTAAGGAGCTGGCTGATCTCGAAGCACGCATCAAAAAAGAAAATGAGCAGGAACGCGAACAGCTTGCGCTGCAGCACGCTGCTGATATTGATGCGCATATTGCGGAAGTTGCTGAGCGCGATAAGCGCATCAGCGATCTTGAAGCAGAAGCAGCACGCCCTCTGGTTGATGTCATGGATATTGCAGCTATTCCCTACAAAGACGCTAAGGGCATTCGTTCATGCTTACGGGTGCTGGTATATGCGCGCAAGCAGGAGTATCCTCAGCCATTGGTGCGCCAAATGTTTGATGCATACCGCACTTTGGACAGGGCGTACCGGGGAAAGCGTTGTGGAAAAAAGCTTGCTGAGCGCATTTCAAATGGACTGGCAAAACGTTGGCTCAGCCTTGATACTGCTTACAGTTTTGCTAAGGATTTGGAAATGTGGAGCAAGGTGCATACTGGTAACGATCGCCCTGCTTTTTTAAAGAAATTCAGAAAGCCATTGCGTGATAAAACTCATCAAAACAACACAGTAGCGATTATACGGACTCTGAGACGTCATGCTGCTGAGCTTTCTGATGAGGAGCGCCAGCTTCTTGAAGTGATTAATCGTGACCATAAAGGGTCGTACAGTGCTTATCGGGAGCACGTGTATGGTTTACTGCCTAAGCTTCCTGAAGGTGCTGATCCTCGAGACTGGCTTGTTGAGCTGAACAAGCGGCAAGAGGCAGGAATGGCACTAAGGGAAAAAGCCATGTTTGGATTTGCAAATTTAGCTGATTTTATGCCTGTTCCTGGCCACGACTATTGTTTATGACAATAGGCTTATATACGCTGTTCTGCTACTATAATCAATTCGTGGTGGGGTATTTAAAAAACGAAAGATTTAAATATTCTTCCGAGTACTTTAACTACTACTAAACAGTGAGAAACCAGTAGGGGGACCATGAGCGATACAGATAATCAACATTCAGATGAAGGACTACCAGAAGTCAGACCCTCTGAGCACTTGACTCCTGAAGAACTTGCAGAAAAGCTCTATCGTGAAACTGGCCGCATATACCTTGACGCAGAAGCACTGCAACAAAGCCTCAAAGCATCAAAAGAAGAGCATCGAAAAAAAGTGTCTGATCTTGAGCAAAAACTCAACGAAGAGCGCGAAGAAAAAAGACAAGCTACTGAAGAAATAGAACGCTTGAATAGGCGATTGGATCAAACCCGAAAATTGCAAGATTACCTGAATCGACAAGGAAGAACCTTGCGCTCATTGCTTGAACGCAGAGATACAAAACACGCATTTGTGCGCGCAAACGAACTGAACCTCATCAGCAGATATTGTTCTAATATAGGCAAAGATGCTGAGCTTATTGAACGCTTTGGAAAGCACAGCAGACGGCTTTCCTGGACCCAACGCATGTTCTTTGAACCATTGTACCAATTAGACCATGCAGAGCAAAACATGGGGCAATCACTATACGCGTATATTGTCAAGCATCAAGCACAACTTGCTGTTGTTGATATGGAAGCTTTGGCACAGTACACGCATCAAGTTATTGAACACGCACGCGTTAATGATGTTAAAGCAATCCAAACAGGCGCTGAAGTGGGAAAACTACTTGCAAACCCTGAAGGCAAACTGTCAGCAGAGTACCTTAAGCGCGCGCGTGATGTATACCGCACCAACTTGCGTCAGCATCATACAGCATTTCAGGCCTTGGACGCACCTGAAGAAAGAGATGGCGACGCTACACTCTCAGGAGTATTGCTCCAGCTTCGCGAAGAAGTGTTTGATGACAAGTGGGAGCGCGTCATAGAGTTGCTCGATGACATGGAAAGAACAGAAAAAATCACCATGGTGCCGGTCCCTATCTTAGGCATGCAACCAACCCCTATTAGCGCGTATCGCAGCAAAATCAAGGCAATGCAAGAATATCATGCTGAGCACAAAATCGACTTTGCCTGGTTCTATAAGCTCCCTACAGACCTCGCAGCCTTTATTAAATAATAAACGAAAACTTTATTAAGCCTGATTCTTTAAAAAGAACAGGAATACTGAGTGGTGATAGCACGTGGGGGAAGAATGGTCTCATCAAGAAAAAGCACTGGTAAAACTCAAGGCAATGGTAAAAAGCCACGGGTCCTTATTCTGAGTGATAACGCTCAAATCAATCAATTGCTAGAGCGCCGCTTTCAAATCAGCGGACATCCAGTAACGCTCATTGACGACATCAACGCACTGGTTTCTGATAGCTTAAAAGTGGATGAAGACAGTATTGCCCAGCACGACGTTTTCCTTATCTGCAAGCCCCCTAATGGCGAACCACACACCACTATCCGGTTCCAGAAGTTCTTGTCTGACCTCATGTACCACAAAGCACACAAAGATCGCCCGCATCTGACCGTGACCCCAGAAGAGCGCCCAGATGGTTTTCGTTTCATGGTCCAAGAACGAATTACTGGCCATGAAGGATTTGATGATGCGATGAATATCATCCAACGGGTATTTACAACCTATGAGCAATCGCAGGCAGGCATGCCCATTGATTTGACCCTGGATGTTGCTGACAGCATTGATGACCTTATCTTGGAAAAAACCCCCCGAGAAGAGCAGCGCATGTCGCTC
>JBFHWZ010000062.1:0-2950 GCA_041599235.1 Candidatus Woesearchaeota archaeon
GGGCATGCACAAAAGAAGCGACTTTGCAAAAAATGCAAAAAAATTCAGACTTCCGGTCCCCAAACCACTCCTATTGCCAAAGCCTTTTTTCTATGATGCAGGAGAAGGACTGCGGTTTAAATCAAACTTCTTTGATATTATTATCAGCCAAGTTGCTATCCCTTATGTGGGGGACAAAGCAAAACTTCTTGAAGAGTTCTGGAGAACCCTTAAGCCACAGGGAAAAGCATTTTTGAATGTTGATTCGTATGAGGCCTTTTATCCTGATTTCCTGCAAATAAACAAAGAGACGCCGAGATTTGTTATCTACAAAGGGAAAAAACTCGTCAAACTGAGCACGCTCATCAATAAATTCAGGAAAAAAGGATTTGGTATTACCTTCAAAACAAAAAAATCAAGGGCTTTGCGATTTGTTTTGATGACAAAGAACAAGACAAAGCAGCTTAAGCTTGGTTTAAAATACGATGCTGATGAGTCATTTGACCTTACCCGATTCCATAAAGAGAAGAAAATAAGGGGTGTTTGGTGGGGAATGCGCAGTGTTTTCAAGGCAAAATAACCACTGGACACAAGACTGCTGCGCACAATGCTTTTAAAACAATTTTTTTAACTGATTTTTATGATAAGAAACAGCTTTGTTATGCTTGATGCAGTTCGTGCCAGAACTGAAAAGAACATCTGGCAGCAAGGCATCACCACCTGGCATGAGTTCTTAGACAGGCAACAAGTAAAAGGCATAGGCACTGCAAGAAAAGAAATGCACAATGCCAAGCTGCAGCAAGCGCGCAAAGCCCTGCACGATGATAATGCTGATTTTTTTGCACAACATCTGCCGTTTCAAGAGCAATGGCGCTTATGGGATCAGTTCAAAGACCAAGCAGTATTTCTGGACATTGAAACCAATGGCTATTATGGCAGCATAACTGTTATTGGCTTATATGATGGCTATGACACTAAAATGTTCATCCGCGGCTATAACCTTGACAAGCAATTGCTTGCTCAGGAACTGAGCAAATACAAACTGATTGTCACGTTCAATGGCGCGAGCTTTGACCTGCCGGTCATCAAGCGCTTTTTCAATCTGAACATTGACCTTCCGCATATTGACTTGCGCTTTGTCTGCCAGAAAATCGGCCTTACGGGCGGCCTTAAGGCCATTGAACGCGCACGAGGCATCAAACGCCGCGAAGAAGTTGCGGATATTGTTGGCGAAGATGCAGTATATCTGTGGCAAATGTGGCAAAGCACCAGAAAAAAAGAATATTTGGACAAGTTGGTGATGTACAATGAGGAAGATATAATCAACCTCAAGCCCTTAGCAGACTATGCTATTTCCCGCTTATGGGAGCGCACCCGGGCGAACATTTTTTAAAGCTTATTCTCCTCTATGACTGCATGAGAACACTTTTCCTGCATGCAAAAAGCGCAATTGATGTAGTCATACCGCCCAAGGTCATCAAAACACTACCTAAGCGTGTTGGCATCATAACCAGTGTCCAACTGCTGCATGAAATGAACCGCATTCTCGAACAAATCAAAGACAGCGTTCCTGCAGGACAAGTGCTGGGGTGTAATGCAGTCAATGCAGTGCGCATTGCAGAACAGGTAGATGCTTTCTTGTTTGTTGGCTCGGGAGTATTTCATCCCATAAACGTAGCGCAGCAAACAAAAAAACCAGTGTACTGCTTCAACCCGTACACAAAAGAATTCAAGCAGCTTGACAACAAGCTCATCACTGAGCATGAAAAGCGCAAAAAAGGAGCCATACTCAAATTCATGCACGCCAAAAAAGTCGGCATTATTGTCAGCACCAAGATTGGCCAGGCAAACCTCAAACGGGCACTGCAGCTTAAGAAAAAAAAAGACAAAGAATACCACATCTTTGTCTGCGACACCCTGAACTTTGCTGATTTTGCTGACTTTAACTTTATTGACTGCTGGGTCAACACCTCATGCCCGCGCATTGTTGATGAGAAAGAAGGGCTGGTCAATATCAATGACTTGGTTGCTGAAGGCCTTGTTGAATTTCCTAAAATATCTGAAGGCTATGACACGCCCATCTGGATGAGCACCAAAGGATTAAGCAAATGAAAAAAATTGCGGTACTAGCGCTGCTGTTTTTAGTTGCCTGCACCACACGTTCATACGTGACGTTTCCTAATGGCGCGGTTGTTGAGATTGAGCTTGCCATAACTGCTGAAGAAAAAACAACAGGCCTGATGGACCGCGCTTTTCTTGCGCACAATGCAGGCATGCTGTTCATCAGTGAAGAACCACGCACACAAACCTTTTGGATGAAAAACACGCTGATTCCCCTTGACCTCATCTTCCTCAAAAAAGACGGCACAGTCATTGATATCAAAGAACACTTTGAGCCGTGCGAGACGGTGAGCTGCCCGACCTATACAAGCAAAGCACCAGCACAGTACGTGCTTGAAGTCAATGCAGGCTTTGCAGCGCAGCAAGAATTAGCAGTTGGCGATACGCTGCAGGTGGTATTGCAATGAACGTGCTTATTGGCTGTCCAACATCAGACCATAAACAGTACTGCCTTGCTGAGTATGCTGCTGCAGTCAAACAACTGCTGAACGCAGAAACTGATGTGCTGATTGTTGACAATTCAAAAACTGATGACTACAAACAAGAACTTGAAGCAGCAGGGCTGCAGGTCATCAAAGGTCCGTGGTTTGAAAGCGCGCGAGAACGCATCACGGTCAGCAGAAACCTGCTCAAAGACTATGCGCTTGAAAACGGTTATGACTATTTGTTGAGCCTCGAGCAGGATGTTATTGCAGAACCTGACACGCTCTCAAAACTTTTAGCGCATGGAAAAAAGATTGTAAGCGGAGTGGTTATGAATAACCTGCCAGTAGGCACTGAGATCAAGCTTGCGCCCATGGCCTATGGTGTTCATCCGCATGACCCGACTGGCTTGTGGTATGTCAGCGAA
>JBFHWZ010000063.1:0-2920 GCA_041599235.1 Candidatus Woesearchaeota archaeon
AAGTCATCAAAGACACCTGTGTGGGCTTTGAGATTGTTGAACAGGGAAGAAACCATGTTACTGCCCGAAAGATCTCAGCAACTGTGCAAGAAGAGTTTGAGCCCATACTCAGACGATGCTTCTTGCTGATGTTAAACATTGCCCGTGACGGCCTTGAGGCTATCAAAAAAGAGGATTATGAAGCCCTGAGCAATATCACCCTTATTGACCAAAGCATCAATAAATTCACTGATTTTTTGCGACGCATACTGAATCGCTCAGGCTATTCAAAACTCAATCGCGTCCCGCCCTTTTATTATGTTCTTGAGGAGCTTGAAAAGCTCGGGGATGAATATAAAGAGATTTATCAATATCTGACTGAAAAGAAAACCAAGCTGAACAAGCCAATCCTTGCAGTCTTTGCTGAAACTAACAAGCTTTTTGAAAGCTTCTACGACCTGTTCTACAAGTTTGATATGCACAAAATAAAGAAAATGCACGATGAAAAGCTCAAGCTTGATATAGAAATCCATAAACTGATGGAAAAAAATCGTGGCGATGAATTAGAAGTGCTCATCAGGCTGCGTCTTATCGCAGACAGGACCTATAACATGAAAGGTCCCTTGACCACAGCATTACTCTAAACTATTTGTATTCTTTTGCAGCAGCAATGATCTTCTTCAAAGCTTTGTAGCCAGAAGCCCGTTTGAACTTCTTTTCAGTTTCCCACAGCTCATGCATGCGGTCCTCGACACGTCTCAGATGCAGGTCTTTTGACTGCCTGAAGATCTCATAGTCTTTACGCAAGGAAAAGTACAAGAAGGTGGTTCGCCATTGCTCAGGATGGTGCCGGTCTCGCACATCAAGCAGATTATCAAGCACCTTATCATAATTCAACCCCGTTTGATTGGTCATGGACTGCAATTGGCGGATGTAAGCACCATAATCCCGTAAGTGCTCGTTTTTGCTTTCTAAATGGCCAAGCTGCTGCGCTTTGATATACATCTCTTTAATGCGGTCAAAGGCAAAGGTCAGATGGCGCTCAAAAGAGGTTCGTGCAACTAAATCGTGGTAGTTCTTACGGTCCAGGTCAGCATTACTTTGCTTAAGCAGTCTTTCAACTTGCGCTGTTCTTTTTTGCGGAGTAAACGTGTCAATATCAAAAAGTTCATCGTCGACCACTGCAGGATTCTGAGCAGCAAGCATGCGTAACAGCAGGCGATCATACAACCGTTTCAAGTGGTCTTTGTCGTGGATGCCGATTGCTGAATCTTCGATAGACAGAACGTGGTCAGATACAAAAAACCGGTTACTGGCATCTTCAAGATCACACCGCTTAATGCTATGCGGTGTGCTTGCTAATTCCTGGGGAAAAAGCAGTTTTTGCAATTGGGCAGTTTCTTCTTCAGTTGCAACACGGTCAGTTAAGCTGCCTCCTTCTTTCGTATCTATCAATATGTTTTTGAGGGTGTGGCTTCCGGTATAGGGCAACTTCAGGCCAGAGCCAACATCTATGAGCTTATTGTTGATTTCATTGCGGATAAAGGAAATTGCTTCTTTTCTTTCTTCTACAGTTGTTATGGGCTCATCAATGGAGGGGTGAATGTCTGCGAAGCGCTCAAGCACTTTTGCTTCAAATCGATTAACATAAAAATCAGGGCTTGGTTCAAAAACGCGACCTGCCTCGCGCAGCTCAATTTGCAAAGCAATGCCTGCATCCATGATTTCCTTAAGGTAGGCCTCTTTTTGCACTGGATCATCAAGCGCTCGCAAGTAATGGTCAGCGCGCTGGCCTTCGAGCAATGGCGTGATAAGATACACTTGCTTGTTGCTATCAGCTGGTTTTTCAACAATCACTGCAAACGGCGGTATGTCCAGCTCTGCATAGCTTGTCCGGATGGTGCCTTGGCTGTTCCGCTCATTTAATGCTATGATGTTCTCTAATTCAGTGCGTGCTGAGCGGCGCTGTCTTGGCGTAAATGCCTTCACGAACACATGCTGGCTTTGGATGGATCCTTGCCTGGTTGTTGGAACAATGTCATAGACCGTATGCCTGCCGGTATGTTTCTTGACCAGTCGTATACCGACTGTTGCTTCAGCATCAGTCATATAATCTTCACCACGCACTGCGCTGACCAGTGTTTCAATAAGGTCATAGAGCTCAGCTATGTCTTCTGGTCGTTTGAGTCGGTGCACTAACGTGGTATAGGCGTCGATCATAGCAGGATAGAAATAACCAAAGTGTACTGTGCCTTCGTGTATTTTGCTGACGGCAATTGCCTTGCGCAAAGATTCTTCATCGCCAATAGCAAGATAAATGGCATTTTTGTAGTGGTCAATATCAGGCGATACTTGACCTGACTGCTCAAATAAGCTCAGTATTTCCCGTAGCTGCGCTGGCGAGCTTTCTTTGACTGCTTGCGTCAGGTTTTGATTGAGCAGCAATTCACCCAGCGAACGCAGTGCAGGATTATCTTCGGGCCTGTTCTTCAGCGAGGTAACATAGGTGTTAAGTGCTGCCAAGGGCTGCTTGAGCGATTCATAGTGTTTTCCCAGTGCCTGACGCAATTCAATGACGCGGGTAGTATCATCCCGTGCAGCTTTAATTTCGTGCTCAAGTACCGGGAGCGACATGCGCTGCTCTTCTCGGGGGGTTTTTTCCAAGATAAGGTCATCAATGCTGTCAGCAACATCCAGGGTCAAATCAATGGGCATGCCTGCCTGAGATTGCTCATAGGTTGCAAATACCCGTTGGATGATATTCATCGCAGCATCAAACCCTTCATGGCCAGTAATTCGTTCTTGGACCATGAAGCGAAAACCATCTGGGCGCTCTTCTGGAGTCACGGTCAGATGCGGGCGATCTTTGTGTGCTTTGTGGTACATGAGGTCAGACAAGAACTTCTGGAACCGGATAGTGGTATGTGGTTCGCCATTAGGG
>JBFHWZ010000064.1:0-2844 GCA_041599235.1 Candidatus Woesearchaeota archaeon
AGAAATACAAAAAAGCGCGCGCAAGCTCATTGCCAAAGCAAATGCTATGGCAGAAGTGCAGCGATTGCTGAAGCTCAGCCTGAAAGAGCGTTCTACCTGCAAGACCTGCCAAAATGTTGTGCCGCAAGTCAAGAAAGGATGCACTGTTTGTTTCAATGAAAAAGCCTAAGAAAAAAGATCTCTTCAAGGAAATTGAAGAGCTGCTTGAAGAATATGAAAAAGGCACTCCTGAGCGCGAACAAGGCGTTGATTATTGGGGTGAATAATTAGAATTTCTGCCAAGCGTATTTTCTGAGCTTGGCTGTTTTGCCAAAACCACAGCTTGCGCATTCTTTGTGGCTTGCATGATAGCTGCGCCTACCGCAGCGTCTGCACATGATGTGCGATTTTCCCCGTGATTTAAGGCCCATTGAGGGCGTTCCTTTTGTCATTTTATGCTGGCGATATCAGGATGATAGTATCTCCGCGCAGGAATACTGTGCCAAGTTTTCGCTTGACTTCGCCTTCAACTTTCTCTTCAGTATCATCCATTACAACATTGATATGAATGTCAAAAGCTTTGAGTGTTCCAACAAACTGTTTTCCGTTCTTCAATTCCACTATGACTTTCTTGTCACGTGCTCTGTTTAATGCATCTAAAGGTCTTGCTTCAACCAAGTAATTCACCCCGTGTAATTCTACGTCTAAAAAGCCGCGTTCGGTATTTAAAACTTTCGCCGCAGGTGGACGTCAAGCGACCAAAAAAGGCACGTTCGAAGAACCTGCTTTTAGTCAGGTTGGTCTTTGCACCAGCCGCCAAGCACTTCGAATTTTTCAACATACGTGGTCAGTCCTGGAATGACCGTAAGCTCTTGGTTGGTATTCACTTCTTGCAGGACTTTGTCGTTTACCCTGAGTCCAAGCAGGCCGCCCTGGAAGAGGTTATCAAAGTAGACATCGTATCGCGTGTTATCAATAAAGAACGCGTCACTTCTGCCTTTGGCAATGCTCTTACAGCTTGTTTTGCCATTCTTCAGGCAGACGGTTGAGACATAGGTTGTGCCTGCGCAGGTTTCATCACCAGGGCAGTCATTCAGGTGGCAGCAATTATCTCGCGGAATGCACTGGCCCTGCTGCCTGCAGTACTTGGTGCCTGGAGCACATGAGCACTCGTCGCGCTCTTCATCATACACTTCATTGTAATTGCAGATACGCTTTGAGCACGTGCCGTCATCACAGACCAGGCCTTCGCCGCATTCTTTTGATGTGCAGCAGTTATTGATGGCAATGCAGGCACTGCCGCATGCTTTAAATCCTTCAGAACAAACACACGTGCCTTCAACGCACAACTGGTTTTCTGTGCAAGAAACCTGTTCGCAGGGGTCAGTCACTTCAACTTCCAAAGCAACTCCTTCTCTGCGCGGTCCTGTTGGCAGTTCAGGAGTGCATGCACTAACAAGAAATACTGCCAATACCGCCAAGATAACATAGGCTCTCAAATCCCCCACCTATGCATCTCAAATACACCATCGTATATAAAAGTTATGATATAGCCCTGCGCGGATTTGAACCGCGGTCCTCAGGGACTTCCAGCGAAGCTGAGCTTCGAGCTTCCAGAACCTGAGATGATTGGCCACTACACTACAGGGCTATACCAATCTGGAAAACCCAAACATATTTAAAGCCATACTCTAGAATTAATTCATGCATGCAAAAAAAGAGCTGACTGCATTAGGCATCTGGGCAGTGATGATCGTACTCCTGCTAGGCTTGTTTTTGGTAAGTCCCAAGTCAGATACAACAGGTTTTGCCGGTGTCAAAGTTGACGCAGCAAAGTGCAGGCAGCAAGCGCAGGCGCATTGCATGGGCAAGAGTTACGGTGGTTCTCCGCAAAGCATCACTGACAGCAACTTGTGCAATGGAAAGAATGGTCCAGCAACCTTATACGACGATGGCGGCAACCGCAAGTTCGTCTATAATTCCGGCGATGTAACGTACAATGCAGGGAACTATATCTGTATTGTATGCAGTGACGGCAGAACAAAAGTGCATAACAAGAAAACTGGCGAGCATTGCAGCAGTCTTTAATTCTAAATAAAGTATAGCGTGCCAAATCCAATAACCAGGCCCAGTGCTATGCCAACAAGAACATCAGCTAAGTAGTGGCGTTTTTCGCGCATGCGCGCATAGCTCACGCCAATAACACAGAGCACCAGCAGTGAACAGACAAGGATATTCTGGAAAAACGCTCCCAAGATGACACTGCCAAAGGTTGCTCGCATAGCATGCAGGCTGGGGAAACTGCCAGCATCTATTTTTTCAATAAATGTTTTGAATGCTCGTTTCTTAGGCCGTTGTTTGAAAAAAGCCATCCTAAAAAGAGTAGCAACTGCGTAGCCAAGTATCAATGCAGCTGCTAAGCGGTCAAACACTTGACTATAGCCTTGTACGAGAAAAACAAGCGTGACAACCACATAGACCACAACGCTGCCTAAGGCACTGACTTCACTTACCAGATCCCGATATACATCCTTAAGCATTTTCTAGTTTGCTCTTAACAGCTTTGAGATGAGAAATAACTGCTTCTATGATTCTGACAGCATTAGCGCGGTCATTATCCCCAACAGGAGTCTTGTCTAATTCAACATGTGCTGTGGTGAACTGCACTTCTAAGCTTGCATAATCAAAATCAGGCACTTTTTTACGAGCATCAGACAATGCATACAGCTTGCTGGCAACTTTTTTGATACGCTCAATCATTTGTTTGGGCATTGCAGAATCTGTCCACAACGCAGGATTTTTGAGCTGCTGGATAATAGAAGCCATATCATTGATGACAGTGTTGAAATCATCTATAAGTGCCAT
>JBFHWZ010000065.1:0-2590 GCA_041599235.1 Candidatus Woesearchaeota archaeon
AGAGCCGTGGATAGTCAATCCAGCAAATACTGAAGGCCTTGACCCAGCATTTATAGTCAATAACTTGCACGCTGACATCCAAAAATGGGAAGACGCAGCAGGCAATGATATTCTTGGCTCAGGAACCAGCACTACTAATGTGTTGTCTGTTGATTCAGCAAGCCCTGACGGCATGAATGAAGTGTACTTTGGCGATGCAGCAAATGCAGGCGTGATTGCAGTTACTACAATCTGGGGCGTATTTGGCGGACCGCCAGACCAGCGCGTACTAGTGGAGTGGGATATGTTGTTTGACCAAGCTGATTTTGACTGGAGCTCAACAGGCGCGCCAGGCAGAATGGACTTTGAAAACATAGCAACGCACGAGATCGGCCATGCAGTAGGCATGGGTCACCCAGAAAATACCTGTACCTTAGAAACTATGTATGCGTATGCCTCAACTGGCGAAATCATAAAACGCGACCTGTACAATGGCGACAAAGCAGGCATTAGGAAAGCTTACTGATTTTCTGAAGTTTTATAAAGTTAGCATGAACACGAAGTGCTATGGATGTTAAAGTTACTAAGCAACGCGAGCAAATAACTGAGCTTATACAAAAAGATGACTATGAGGGCTTAGCTGCATTAGGTATTCAATTTTTGGAAGGCAAAGGCCCTAAAGACTGCGGCCAATATGTTTTGTATAGGCTGGGATATCCTGCAAGACCTGAAACCATTCAAGCATTGGAAACTGTAGAGCGCACTGAGGCACGAAAGCCAGGCATTATATTCTATGGGTTTAAAGAAAAAGGCAAATTAAATGTTCGCCACTATGGTTTTTATGATGGCAGTAAGGTGATTTCTAAATGGGAGCATAATGCAGTGTTCAAGCATAAGATAGAAGATGTTCCTCATGTGTATGGTGATGTTGCTGCTTTTGCAGATGCTGATGAACTTCGTTTTTTGGTAGAACAGAATCTGCGGGGCTTAGGGCCGTATTAGCTTGAGCAAGATATTAATTATTTTCTATATGTAAAATATATCAAATTTGCCTAATTAAATCGAAAGGTTTAAATATAACCTATGGTATTATTATATAAAGTTAATTGTGGTTTGGAATATACATTGAAGTTATAATCATAGGGTGCAGTCACAATTATTGGAGGCATACGATGTACTACATTAAGAAATGTCCGGAATGTGAAGGAATCAACCTATTTGTAAACAGAGAAAAAGGCGAAGTTATCTGTAAAGACTGCGGTCTTGTTGTAGAAGACAAGATGGTTGAGTTCGGCCAGGAATGGCGCGAATTTGAAGATGACGGCGGTCGTAAAAGCAGAGCTGGCGCCCCAATGACCTACACACAATACGATCAGGGCCTTGGCACTGAAGTAGGACACAAATCAGACTTATTTCAACTCGGCGCAAAAGACAGAAACAAATTCTTCAGATTGCGTAAATGGCAGTACAGAATCAGCACTGCTATTGAAAGAAACCTTAAACTAGCTCTTGCAGAACTGAAAAGAGTTGGTTCATACCTGAAACTGCCAAAGCAAGTAGAAGAAGAAGCAGCAATGATCTACACCCAAGCAGTCCAAAGAGGGCTTGTTCGCGGCAGATCAATGGAATCAGTAGTCTCAGGAGCACTCTATGCTGCATGCAGACGCCATGAAGTGCCAAGAACACTTGATGAACTCTCAGAAGCAGCTGGCATTGAGAAAAAAGAAATTGGCAGAACCTACAGATTCGTGACCAGAGAACTGGGCATCACTATTTTGCCAAGCAATCCAGCAGACTACATCCACCGCTTCGCAAGCTCATTAAAGCTTTCAGCAGAAACAGCAAGCAAAGCTATTGAGATTCTTGAAAAAGCACAGCATGCTGAGCTGACCTCAGGCAGAGGACCAACTGGCATAGCAGCAGCAAGCTTGTACGTATCAGCATTGCTCCACGGCGAAAAAAGAACCCAAAGAGAAGTTGCTGATGTAGCAGGCGTAACAGAAGTCACCATACGAAACAGGTACAAAGAACTTCTGGAAAAGCTCAAGCTTGAAAAAGAACTCAAAAAGCAAAAGCGCAAACGCTAATTTTTTTATTTTCTCACTTTATTAAAATCAACTATCTTATTGCCTTTAACAACAACACCTTCCTGCTTAAGCAACCTGATTTTCTTAAGAAGGTCTTTTCCTTTAGTGTGCCCATTAAAACCACCTAGCGAGCCATCTGAAGCAACCACGCGATGACAGGGCACTTTGGGAGCATACGGGTTGCATCTGAGCGCCTGCCCAACTGCTCTAGGAGATGATTTCAGCTTTTGAGCTATTGCACCATACGTAGAAACCTTTCCTTTAGGAATCTTCTTACACCGTGCATAGACTTTGTCAGCAAATTTCATTTCTTGTAGCTTCCTGCCCGTTTAAGGTATTTTTCGCGCGTTTTGCGGCTGCGCCACGCTTTATCTTTTTCAAACTTAAACTCATGCCAGTAATTGCCTGTTTTTGGCTTGAACTCTTTTGCAAATGCTAAGACAAAAACATCATACTGCTGGCCGCGCTGCGGCGGCACCTGATGCTTGCTCTTTTTGACTTTTTCTTCCAAGTCATCCACGAAA
>JBFHWZ010000066.1:0-2553 GCA_041599235.1 Candidatus Woesearchaeota archaeon
AAGGCGCAGGTGCTGCACGTCATCAAAGTATTTTTCCATTGCTTGCGCTATCATTTCAGATGATGTGCTGCCCATGGAAATAACTGCTGCTTTCATTTTGCTGGATCCACCAATACCTTAAGCACTTTCAGGGTGCGTCGGCCAATGATAACATCATGTTTCATATGCTTGCGGTCTGCCAGGGTAAAGCGCGCTTTGATGCGCTTGCCGGCAAGCTCTATGCGGCCTGCAACCACTGGCCGTTTGCTCTTGCCATGTGCTTGCTTGATGAGTTTATAAAACATCGTAGGCCCAAGCCCAATCTTTTTTGCAAGGGTCTTATCTATGCTGCTGAGCGTAGCGCCAGTATCAATGCGCGCCCACACTGTTTTTTGCGCATTTTTGCCGTACAGCGTTACTTTTTCCCGTGCGCCGATTATTTTTCTCATTCTTTTTCCTTCATGGTTGGGAAGAATATCACGTCCCTGATTGATGGTTGATTAGTAAACAGCATTATCATGCGGTCAATGCCAAGGCCCAGCCCGCCAGTTGGCGGCATGCCTATTTCTATGGCGCGAATAAAGTCTTCGTCCATGGGATGGGCTTCGTGGTCGCCTTTGCGCAATTGGTTTGCTTGTTCTTCCAATAATTTTCGTTGTAAGATAGGATCATTCAGTTCTGAGTAGGCATTGCCTATTTCCCAGCCATTCACAAAAGGCTCAAAGCGTTCAACTAAGTGCGGATGGTTTCTGCATGGCTTGCAGAGCGGGGTTGTTTCTATGGGGTGGTCAAGCACAAAGGTTGGCTGGATCAATTGCGGTGAAGCAACTTTGTCAAACAGCTCAGCAATCACCTTGCCGCGTGTCAGGTCGCCTTGGATGTCCAGGTTGAACGTATGCCGCAGGTCAAACAGTTCTTCGTCGCTGAGATTGTCAACATCAACATTGGCGTGCTGCTTGATTGCTTCGACCATGGTCATGCGCTTCCAGGGTTTTTTGAAATCAATGTCCTTGCCTTGGAAGTTCACTTTGGTTGTGCCCAATACTTTTTTGGCCACATATTCGTACACGTCTTCAGTCAAGTGCATCATATCTTCATAATCAGCATAGGCTTGATAGCATTCTAAGAGCGTAAATTCAGGATTGTGGCTGGTATCAATGCCTTCATTTCTGAACACGTGGCCAATTTCAAAAACGCGATGATAGCCTCCGATGATCAATCGTTTGTGATAGAGTTCAAGAGAAATGCGCAAATACAAGTCCATATTCAGGTCATGATGGTGTGTGGTGAAGGGGCGTGCTTGAGCACCGCCATATTCTGGGGTTATGATGGGTGTTTCTACTTCCATAAAGTCTTTTTGATGAAAAAATTCTCTGATGGCAAATATGATTTTGCTGCGCGTCTCAAAAGTGCTCTTGACAGCATCATTTATGACCAAGTCAACATGGCGTTGTCGGTAGCGCAGTTCTGTGTCCTTAAGCCCATGCCATTTTTCAGGAAGTGGCCGCAAACTTTTGCTTAACAGCTCTGTTTTTGCTGCTTTGACAGTCACTTCGCCCGTTTTGGTCTTGAAGATAGTGCCGCTCACACCTATCCAGTCTCCGCGGTCAAGCAGTTTCAAGAATGCATAGGCATCTGCGCCAAGCGCCTCTTCATGAAAGTACACTTGCACTTTGCCACTATGGTCCTTAAGGTGCATAAAGGTAACTTTGCCCATGCGTCGCAGGCCAACAACTCTCCCTGCTATCTCTGCAGTGTCCTTGGTTGTTTCTTCGTTGTGGAGCTTTGCGTACTTGGCATTGATGTCAGCTGCATGATGCTTTGGCTCATATTTGTACGGATAAGGGTTGACCCCCTGCGCCCGTATGTCCTTGAGCTTTCTCAGCCTCTCTTTTATCAGCTCTTCTTCTGTAGGCATACTAAACTAGATTTGATAACCGTTTTTAAAGCTTTCGAGGAATTGCATAATACTTAAATATGTTGACTGCCATAAAGAGTATATGTCTGAAGCACCTCAGCGAAAGTATTGGGAGTTTCCTGAACACGTGTATGATTTAGAGAAACGATTAACTGATTTGTATAATGAGTCACGTGAGCGTGTAGATATAACTGATACTGAGCTTATACCGTATCGCAAAACAGTTGAGGATTTAGAAGCAGGGCTAGCGCTTTTGGTTGCGTGTAGGAAAGAAGAATTTCCGCGTACCTATGCACTTCAAATATTTCCAGCTTTAGAGGCGCTTGATGCGCAGTTTCCGCGCAGAAAATATGGTTTTAAGCTGTATCATAAACTTGCTGCAGGTATTGCAGCTGGCCTGCCTGTTGAAGATGCATACCGTATTGTTAAGTATGTTGAGATTCTTGCAAACAGTTCAGGTGTCCTCGGTGACACTGAACTTAGGAAATCTATGCGCATGGATCCACTTACCCCTAAACTTCGATTGCGTGCACAATCCAAAATTGATTTATTAAGAAGGTTTGTTGCTGATCTTGAAACAGTGCAGCGCACAGTATTGGCTGATTGTAAGCATCGCTTTGGGGGCTCATGGGATGCATATGATGCTTATTTAGCAG
>JBFHWZ010000067.1:0-2270 GCA_041599235.1 Candidatus Woesearchaeota archaeon
CACATTGTCTAGCTGTTTTAATCCTGGCGCTAGTTTTGGCTCAAACTCAAACACATCCAATGCAGCGCCTGCAATTTGTTTTGTTTTTAATGCTTTGACTAAGGCTTTTTCATTAACAACAGGTCCTCTGCTGGTGTTAATTAAGTAAGCAGTTTTTTTCATCATTCGCAGTTCTTTAGTTCCAATTAAATGATAGGTTGCTTTCAATAAAGGAACATGCAAAGAAACAAAATCAGCTGTTCTTAAGAGCTTGTCTCTGGTTGCATATTTTGCTTTGTATTTTTTTTCAAACTGGGGGTTTCTCCTGAGGTCAGTATAGATAACGTTCATGCTCATTGCTACTGCGCGCTCAGCAACAGCAAAACCAATTCTTCCCAAGCCAACAATACCAAGCGTTTTGCCTTTGATTTGCGAACCTAACAGCAATAAGGGCTCCCAGCCTTTGTACTTGCCAGCTCTGGTGAAGCGGTCTGATTCAGGAGTTCTTCGGGCAATAGACATCAGCAAAGCAAAGGTGTGTTCTGCAACAGCATCAGTCAAAACACCGGGCGTGTTAGTTACTGGAATGCCTCTTTCAGCAGCTGCTTTAACATCAATATTATCATAGCCCACAGCGTACTGCGCAATCACTTTGAGTTTTTTATTTGCTGCGATGACTTTAGCATCGATCTTATCAGTTAAGAGGCACAGCAAAGCATCACACCACTTGACCCCGTTGATAAGTTCTTTTCTAGGAATAACACTGTTTTTTGGCCATACGCGCACAGTATGCTTTTTTCTGAGAAGTTTGAGCCCTGCTTCAGGAATGTTTCTGGTCACAAAGACTTTCATTTCTTTGCAAACCTCCGCAAAGCAGACCATTGCACATTAGTAAAGTGGATAACTGGCCGTTTTTTCTTGATTTTCTCAAAAGCCTGCTTGGGCGTAAGTCCTTTAGAAATGTAATATGCAGCAACCATGGTCGGAGCTCTGCCATGGCCGCGCTGGCAGTGCACGTAGATCTTTACGTTGTTCTTAATCCAGTGCTTCATAGCTGCAACGCCCATAGCTAGCTGCTTTTGTGTAGGTGCGTGATGGTTCTTAGTTGGCAGCCATAAATAATACTCAACACCATACGGTTGGTCAACACGCTCACCCTCCATGCTGAGGTCAGCTTTGATGCCTTTTTTTGTCAGGTCTTTTTCAAAATGAGACTTGCAGCACATATTAGTGCCAATGAAAATATTTTTATCAATCTGATTATACTCAAAAGGAACCTTCTTAGGATGGGTACGAATATCACGCTCCTCTTTTACTTTCATAGGTTATTCAGAAAAAAATGAATATAAAAAGCTTATGTTTAAAATGACGCCGCGGCCCGGATTTGAACCGGGATATCCTTGCGGAAACCGGTTAGCTTGACATTGTTTCAAGACCGGCGCAATACCAGGTTATGCGACCGCGGCATGACTATGAATCTTTCTGCAGAGTATAAAAAAGTTTGCCATTGCGAAACTATTATATACTAGAATTCTGGTTATAGAGTAAAAACGAGGTCATATGAGCAAGCTTATAGCGCAGACAAGCATTGTTGCCATTGTTGTTATTGTTGCAGTGGTATTGTTTGTTGGCATGCAGACCAGTCCAACAGGCCTTGCTGTTTCTAAAGTATCAGCACAAGTAAACAAAGGGCATTCGAATGCAGCAGTGAGCATTCCAGCGCATGCTGTTGAAGTAGCTCCGAATGTGTTTGACCTTGGCTTTGCTCGTGATGTTGATGGCAGAATTGTGCAAGGCTATATGTTTGTGTTCAAGCGAGATAGGCATGCTAAACCGCCATGGGCTGGTGGCGGCGGTAAAGGAGGCTCAACAAAATGCTATGCGTACTTAGCTAAAGATGCATTCTGGCAAGTAGCAGAGCCGTGGATAGTCAATCCAGCAAATACTGAAGGCCTTGACCCAGCATTTATAGTCAATAACTTGCACGCTGACATCCAAAAATGGGAAGATGTGGCTAATAATGATATTTTAGGTTCAGGAACCAGCACTACTAACGTGTTGTCTGTTGATTCGGCAAGCCCTGACGGCATGAATGAAGTGTACTTTGGCGATGCAGCAAATGCAGGAGTGATTGCAGTTACTACAATCTGGGGCGTATTTGGCGGACCGCCAAACCAACGCGTACTGGTAGAATGGGATATGTTGTTTGACCAAGCTGATTTTGACTGGAGCTCAACAGGCGCGCCAGGCAGAATGGACTTTGAAAACATAGCAACGCACGAGATCGGCCA
>JBFHWZ010000068.1:0-2259 GCA_041599235.1 Candidatus Woesearchaeota archaeon
ACTTCAGTGGTTTCCTGCGAGCCAGTAAAAGAATCAACAAGGTGCTCCATTGCATGTACGCTGGTTAAGTCTTGTGATTCTAAGACAAATGCTGCTTGTTCGCGGTCTTTGTCAGTTAATCCAGTTATTAATAATTGGTGCTTGCCATTGTTTTCATAGAGTTTGATATGGCCTTTGCCGCTTTGCAGGTCTTTATCGCAGGGCTGCGGATTGCCCATCAGCGCTGCAGCTGCAGTATTTTCACATGGACTGCCAACAACAATTGCATTAATCGCAGTTATATCTGCAACCTCATTATCAAGTTTTGTTGTTCCAACTTCAGTGGTTACGTTTTCATAGCGCTGCAGGCTTGAAGTGATGCGTGTTGCTGAGACCACATCAAGGCTTGATGCTTCTGTGCCAATCACATACGCTGCTGAGAACGTGCCATCAACAACAAACATATGCGGCCAGTCTGCAATAGTTGCAGCATGGGCTGCAGGAATAAGTGCCAGCACCATCAAGAGCAAAATCTTTTTCATGCTGTGCGTCAATGGCCAGTCATATAAATATGTTCCCTGAAAAGCTAAAGCAGGTTAGAGCTGTTTTAGATTGGGGAGGTGTTGTTCATAATAGAATGCCAGTTCTTTTTTCTTTTTTTGCAGTTCTGTTATTATTTTTTTGCGCAGCTCCACTGCTTTGACTGATTTTTTGTTTTTTATGAATGTCTTGACTTTTTTGGTTATTTCATCTGCTACTTGTTCGCATTTTTTTTCAGTGTAATGTACGCTGGCGCATGCTGCATATACTGATCCATATACTTTCTTTTCATCAAATGTTTCCTTGTGTCCTTGTCTTTTGACTATGATGCCCATTGCTCACCTCGTTTATAGTACTGCCCATAGCATGTAGGATCCTAATGCTATGAGGAACAATCCAATGCCTAATCTCATCAGGCCGCGATTCTTTTTCCTCCATTTCTCAAGCTTTTGTGATGTATGGCCTGCATATACCATACCAACTATTACAAAGAGAGGCAGTATGAATATCAAGTTATACAAAAGCAGCAGCGGCACTCCTGCGGCAAGTTCTCCTTTTGCCAAGAGTCCAATAATTGCCAAGTACGGTGCTCCTGTGCAGGGCAGTTCAACCAGTACTACAAATACGCCAAGGAAGGCTGCTATGAGCATGCTCAGTGCAGGGTGCTTTGCTTCAAGCTTAACCATATGTTTGGTGTAATGCTTTATGCGCTCTGCAGCGCCCGGAATGATCTGCAGTGAAAAACCTTTACCATACCAAAAAAAGTCTTTTATCTCAAACATGCCTGCTGCTATGGCTACCAATGCAGCAAACCAATAGAAGGGCTTGGTAAGGCCTGTTGAGTGTGCAAAGCCAAATATGCCTAAGCCCAGCAATAAATACGTTAGATATACGACTGTTATGTAGATCATGCCAATCAAAAGCATGCGTTTTTTGCTTTTGAAGCACGTAACCATGTAGGCCAGCAAGAATATCAATACGCCGAACACGCAAGGATTTATGCTGTCTGCAAGTGCTGCAGCAACTACCAGTCCGAGTGTAAGCTGTTCAACCATTATAGGTGCAACCTGAGAATTCTGCTAATGCTTCAAACGGCTGGTATCCTTCAAGCCGGTCCAGTGCTTGTCCGTCTTTTTCAAGAATCCACGTTGGTGTTTTTGCGATGTCCATTTTCAAGCAACGATCTGTTTCTGGATTTTTGCCGCGCGGATGGCATTCAATCTCAGTAATGTGCTTAAATGAAGGGCCGAATAATTCCTTCTCGCGTTCGCATATTGAGCAGGTAAATGAGCCATACATGAAAACTCCTTTTTCAGTCAGGCACTTTGCAAGGGCGCTGATTTCAGGAGATTCTTCTGCTGTTTCTTTAGGGGCGCAACCACTGACTAAAAAAGCAAAAGCTACTACAAGAATAACGAGTGGTTTTTTCACGCTCATTTGTTCCTCAACAGCCAAATTCACCTTCGATTGGGCATGCAGCGCCAGTTAAGTCAGCTAGCGGAGTGCCTGGTTCAACGCCCTGCCAGACATAATCCTCAACATTGGTGATTTCCCACTCATGCGGATGGTTCCACAAGGTCCAGTAGTATCTCCATTCGTTCCAGCCTATACCCAGGTGCTTTACGTATATGCCGTTGTCAGCAAGTATTTTTCCAACTTTTCGGCCGGTCATGCAGGGTATGCTGTAACAATAGACTATGATGTCTTTATCTGGATTTTCTGCTATGAGTTGCTTGAAGG
>JBFHWZ010000069.1:0-2135 GCA_041599235.1 Candidatus Woesearchaeota archaeon
ATCAAGGATGCGCGGACCAAGTACAGTGTGCGCAAAGCAGTTGGTGTTTTGTTTTATGCTATACTGATTATTTTTATCTTGAGGCTGTGGGTGGTGTACCCGCAGAACCTGCTGGTGGCCTATGGTTTGGTAGCTGCAGGAGTGGCAGTTTCCTTGCAGGATGTGTTCAAGAATTTTGCAGGCAGTGTATTGATATTTGCTAATGGCCTGTATGGTGTCGGGGACCGTATTGAGGTTGGGGAAAATCTAGGCGATGTGATTGACATTGGCATGTTCTACACGACCCTTATGGAGCTCAAGCACTGGGTTGATGGCGATCAGGCAACGGGCAGGCTGTGTGTCATACCGAATGGCCTTGCTATGACTGGTGCAGTGCATAATTATACTAAAGATCACAGCTTTATCTGGGATGAGATTAAGATTCCAATAACGTATGACAGTGACTGGAAAACAGCATCAAAGAAAATTTTGGCAGTGGTCCGCAAGGAAATACAGCAGGTCCTGCCACAGGCACGCAAAGAATTATCCAAGATCGAAGAAAAGTACTTTTTGTCAAAAAAAGAGCTTGAGCCAGCGATCTTTTTTGTGCTGACTGACAATTGGATTACGTTTAACATTCGCTATCCAGTGCTTGCGCGCGAGCGAAGGCCCGTGCACACAAAGATCAGTGAGCTATTATTATCTGAAATCCAGAAATCAAAGAATATCAAGATTGCTTCAACAACCTTGGACATCATTGGCTTCCCAGGGAGGAAAGCGAAAACAAGATAATGGAGCCATTAACGGTTATCCTCATCTGCCTTGCTTCATTGTATTTTGTAGCTGAGCTTTTGAAGCTCATTGAAATACCGCGTGTGGTGTCGCAGATCGGCGTTGGCCTGATTATGGGCTTGCCGTTTGTGAAGCCGCTTATTTTTGATCAAGAAAGCTTGTCTATAATCACCTTCCTTGGCTATATTGGTTCTATTTTATTGCTGTTCTTTGTTGGCATTGAGATGGACCTGACGCGGTTCAGAAAAGATTTCAGCATTTCACTGAACGTGTCCTTGTTCAATACTGTGGTGCCCTTGGCACTTGGCTTTGCTGCATCCTATTGGCTGTTTGGCCTGCCGGCAATAGTCAGTTTAATCATTGGTGTGTGCATGAGCGTCAGCGCAACAGCTTTTGCCTTGGACATGCTCGAGGAATTTGGCAAATTAAAGACTGCTATTGGCGCATTGATTATCAGCGCAGGGACTGTTGATGACTTACTGGAGATTATTTTGATCACCAGCATCATTGCAGTGATAGGCACCGTAGCAACTAAATTCTCTTTGCTCACTATTGTGCTCAACATGATTCTGTTCTTGGGCGTATTGTTCTTGTTCAGGTTTGCGTTGATTCCCTTAACGCTCAAGGTAGTTGAGCGGAGGATGTATAAGCCTGCCTTGTTCACCGGCGCGTTGATCATCACCTTGCTCTTGGCCTCGTTTGCAGAGTACTTGAAAATCGGTGCCTTGATGGGCGCCTTGTTTGCAGGCATTATAATCAAGCACGTATTGCTTAAGGATGCTGAAGTGCACAAGCCGTGGGAGCGAAGCGAGATTAGCAGGACCGTGCACTCAGTTGGGTTTGGTTTTCTGGTTCCGTTCTTTTTTCTATGGGTTGGGTTGAGTACTGACATTGCAAGCGTATTTGAGAATCTGTGGTTTGCCATAGCAATCACCCTCATCACTATTGTTGGTACAGTGGTGGGCAGTGCAGCTGGTTATTGGATGAAGGTGAAGAACTGGCGGCACCCGAAGAAAATGAAAAATGGCTGGATGCTGGGCTGGGCCATGAACGCAAAAGGAGATACGGGCATTGTCATTACCCAACTGGCATTTACTGCAGGCATTATTTCACAAGGTATTTTTTCTTCGCTGGTATTTATGGCCATTGTGGCAACACTTATTTCACCGTTGGTGTTTAGGCAGCTGATTAAAGAATGAATATCGATGCATATGAAGAACAACTTCGTGAAGAAGGCTTTGATGATGTGTACATCTGGCAAGATGGCCCTAATAAAGAATATCCTGACCATACGCATCCAACCATAACTGCGCACGTTATTCTTGAAGGTGACATGGAAGTGACTATGAACGGAGAAACAAAGC
>JBFHWZ010000070.1:0-1969 GCA_041599235.1 Candidatus Woesearchaeota archaeon
AAGGTTTGGCAAGCACAAGTATTGCGCCAGCCTGCATGAACTTGGGCCCGTTCACCTCATAGAGTCCAGTAACGCCAATAACTGGCTGGTAATATTCTTGTGTGCGCATTGCTGAAATCAAATCATCGCCCTTTTGTTCAGGCATGTCATAATCAGAAATAACCAGGTCAATGGGCTTGCCTTGGTCTTGCTGCTCTTTAAGCTTGGTAATTGCTTCAAGGCCACCACCAGCAGTGATGACCTCATGACCTGCAGCACCCAGAACACGTTCACTCAGCAGCCTAATAGCTTCTTCATCATCAACGTATAATATTCGTGCCATACCGCCTCAAGGACATAACCTTAAAACTCATATTTAAAGCTTTTGCTCAGCAAAACCTTTTTATAGTGACCACCGTATGGAAGTCATATGGCAGATATTGGTGAAGCCTGGCAAAAAGAGATGCAGGAAAAAATCAAGGATGTTGCTCCTGAGCACATACCTGCCTTAATCAAGCGATGCCCGCAGTGCAAGAACTTGTCCTTGGAATTTGACGCAAAAACAGGAACAGTGAAATGCACCAAGTGCGGATTTGAACAAAAACTAAAGGTGATGCAATGAGACCTCCAAAAGCACAGCGTGTTGGCGTGTTTGTTGATGCGCAAAACATGTATTACAGCGCACGCCAGATGTATGGCGCTAAAGTTAATTTCAAAGCAATACTTGATGCTGCCCTCAAAGGCAGGACGCTTATTCGCGCAATCATTTATGTTATCAGAACAGAAGACATTGCCAAAGAAAAATTCTTTGATGCTTTATCTAACATCGGCTATGAAGTCAAGGCCAAAGACCTGCAGGTGTTTGTGGGCGGCGCAAAAAAAGGCGATTGGGACATTGGCATAGCCATGGACGCCATAGAGCTAGCGCCAAAACTTGACACGATTGTGATTGTTTCAGGTGATGGGGACTTTATACCGCTTGTTGAGCACCTCAGGAGAGCAATGGGCTGCCGCACAGAAGTTATTGCGTTCAGGAAAAGCTGCAGCAGCAAACTTATTGAAGCAGCAGACTCATTCACTGACCTTGACCGTGAAACCAAGCGATTCCTGATTGCATCAAAAGAAACAGCAAAAAAAACAGTCAAGAAAAAAACAGCAAAACCGCCCTTGGGGGGATAATATGATTGAATTAAACAAAGACAATTTTGATGAAGCAGTTATAGACAGCAAGATACCAGTGATTGTAGATTTCTGGGCAGCATGGTGCGGCCCGTGCAAGATGCTGGGACCAGTGTTTGAAAAAGTCAGCGCAGACTACGAAGGCAAGCTAGCATTTACCAAATGCAACACTGAAGAAAACCCTGACTTGATGCAGACCTTTGAAGTGCGGGGCATTCCGTGCCTGATTGTGTTCAACAAAGGCGAAGAAGTGGACAGAATAGTCGGCTTTCACCCAGAAGACCAGCTGAAAGAGAAAATCAATGCAGTTCTGGAAAAGATTTAGACTATGCAGAATTTCTTCAAAATTCTGCAAGCCTAATGAACCTGTTAATTAGACGTGCAGGTAACTACTAACTGCCCACATGATGCCCACGCCAATCACAAACCACAACAATGATAGCGCTGCTTTTCTCAAATCTTCCTGCTTGTGCATTTCAGGCACTAGATCAGCTGCTGCAATGTAAATAAAGCCGCCAGCTGCAATGGGCAGCAATACCTGCGCAAGGCCTTCTACTGTTGCAGCAAAATAATACGTAGCAACTGCGCCAATAACTGCAGTCAAGGCGCACAAGAAATTCCATAATAATGCCTTGTACCTGCTAAAGCCAGCAAAAAGCAAAACACCAAAATCGCCGATTTCCTGCGGGATTTCGTGGAAGATAACTGCAATGCTGGCAACAATGCCCAACGGAATGCTTGCCATGTACGCACCAGCAATGATGACTCCATCAAAGAAGTTATGCACTGCATCACCTGCTAAATTAAGGTA
>JBFHWZ010000071.1:0-1620 GCA_041599235.1 Candidatus Woesearchaeota archaeon
ACAGTAGACCTTGAGCGACGCAAACAACTAGCACAGCACCATACCAGCACGCACATCATTAACGCAGCTGCGCGCAAAGTACTGGGACCGCACATCAACCAAGCATCAGCAAAAAAAGACCCAGAAAAAGCCTACATTGACGTCACCCACTACGATACCATATCAGAAGAACAGCTGGAAGCAATAGAAGAAGAAGCAAATAAGATAGTAAAAGCACGCATTAAGACAGAATTGAAGTTTTATCCGCGCGCAGAAGCAGAGAAAAAATTCGGGGTCGAAATATACCAAGGCGGTGCTGTACCTGGAAAGCTCTTGCGCATAGTGAACATCCCCAAAATCGATGTTGAAGCCTGCGGCGGAACACACCTGAACAACACCGAAGAAGTAGAGCAGATAAAAATCATCAAAACCAGCAAAATAAAAGACGGAGTTGTGCGCATAGTCTTTGCAGCAGGCGCAGCTGCTAAAAAACTCATAGAACAAGAACAAGGACAAATAGAAAAACTCAGCAAACTCCTCAATGTGCCAGCAAACCACCTGCCCTACAGAGCTCAAGAACTCATGGATGTGTGGAAAAAAGCTAGAAAAGCAGTCAAGAAAAAACAAAGCCTGCCAGCAGAAGAGCTTGAACTCAAAAGCAAAGGCACGTACGAAGGCAATGTTCTTGAAAAAACAGCAGAATTATTGAAAACACAACCAGAACACCTAGAAAAAACAATCGTCAGATTTCAAAAAGAGTTGGAAGAGTTTAAAGCGCAATTAAACAAATAATTTCTTCAGTACATCCATCGTATACAAAATAATTGCTTGTGTTTGTTCTCGGGATGGATTAAATGCTGCTTGTTTCTTATGAACAGAATGAATGCGTACTTGGTTAATCAAGTGAATCTGATTGCCCAAGCCAGGATCAATGCTGCCGCCTTTGTCAGCAATCTTGGAAATCAAGTTCCCCAAGCCTGTGCCAGGGGCTTTTTCCAGCAAATCAGTGCCCGTTAAGTCAAAATATTTTCTGTGCAAGGCGGTTTCTAATATTCTACCGCATAAAATCACTGCTGAACGATACGCGCCTGCATCATAGCACTTGCCCATCTCATCAACATCTGCCTGAATGTCATCTTTGATCTCTGCTGGCAAGACCAGTTCAGTTTGCGGACGCTGGTCTTCTTCCTCTAAATCAACAGTCAGTTCAGCTATCTTATCAAGAAGCTCTTTGACTTTTGCCTCATCTTTGGTGTTGCCCAGGCCGTGCACGTGCGCTGCAATCAGGTCAACAATAGGATCATCGCTTTTAAACAATTTCTTAGATGCCTGCTCAACACCTTGAATGCCGGTGAGCACTGCTTGCCGTATTTGTTCACGCTGCTGACCCTTAAAATCAGCCACCGTACTTGCTTTTTCTTCAGAAAACACTGGAACAGCATTGCGTTTGGCAGTATCCAAGGCCATATCAAGCTGCCTGAGTGCATTGCGGAATTCCTTTACCATGCAGAAATCAGTAGCAGGGAGTTATTTAAGGATTATTGTACAAAATTAGCTAGTTTGCTCTGGCGTTCAAGGTTCTTTAAAAGCCTGCTTGTAGGAAGCAGCCTGTCCAGGTCAAACCTGAACTTCTTTTTCACA
>JBFHWZ010000072.1:0-1516 GCA_041599235.1 Candidatus Woesearchaeota archaeon
AGTCAGTTCAGCTATCTTATCAAGAAGCTCTTTGACTTTTGCCTCATCTTTGGTGTTGCCCAGGCCGTGCACGTGCGCTGCAATCAGGTCAACAATAGGATCATCACTTTTAAACAACTTCTTAGAAGCTTGCTCAACACCTTGAATGCCAGTAAGCACTGCTTGCCGTATTTGTTCACGCTGCTGTCCCTTAAAATCAGCTACCGTACTTGCTTTTTCTTCAGAAAACACTGGAACAGCATTGCGTTTGGCAGTATCCAAGGCCATGTCAAGCTGCCTGAGTGCATTGCGGAATTCCTTCACCATGCAGAAATCAGTAGCAGGGAGTTATTTAAGGATTATTGTACAAAATTAGCTAGTTTGCTCTGGCGTTCAAGGTTCTTTAAAAGCCTGCTTGTAGGAAGCAGCCTGTCCAGGTCAAACCTGAACTTCTTTTTCACAAACGCAGCAGCATATTTTAGCATAAGCTCTTTACTGGAAAAAGCAATGGGCTTGTTTGCCAGTGCTCTGCGCGTTGCTTCTCGAGTCACCCACACCCCTAATGGCACTGTATAATGCTCGTCAATAAAACGCAACACCAACACCCCTGCCTGGCGTTTTAAGTCCCGCATTTTCTCACCCAAGGCCAAGCGCACAGTATAATACCCGCCAACAGTGTTCTCAGCATAGTTCTTGCGGCCTTCAAAAGGCTCATAATCAGTGCTGTACTGCCATTTGGGCAGTGCAGGCGTATAGGTTTCATATAATTCATAACTCCAGGTAGTGCTGAAAAACAAAATCAGGTAATGATTGCCTAAATAATGCCCATAATAGGCCTGACAGTCTGCTTCAGGATACTGTTTTACCTCCTCAAGCACGTGCTTTCCTAAGGTATCATCAGTTGCAGTAATGCTCCAGCGCGTTGGAACAAGTTTCCTATTAACTCCCAGGGTTCCAACACTGAGCATTTTTTGCAAAAACAGCTCATCAAAGCCTTTTTCATACAAGTAAGCCATGCCCTGCTGTGCTTTCAGGTCAGTATCACTCACCACTTTCTCGACCTTAGTATTAATTTTTGGGTTGCTGGTAATCTGCACTTTCTTTATACTAGCATTAGGCCCCATGGGCGCAGCATGCACATCAGTATGCAACCTGAAACGCGGCATTTTTGTAAGGTTCATCTCAAGCTCAACAGGCTTTGAAGCCATGCCCACTTCTTGCGAAATCTCCAAAAGCTTGCTTTTCTCTTGTACATGCGCCTTGAACCGAGAATTTACCAGCGCAGCGCGTAAATCTACAATAGTCGGAATGGCAAAATCACGCGAGCTCCAGTACCGCGGCGCATCATGCAGCCATGAATCACTAACTTCAGGCGGTGTCAGCACACCAACATTGACGCGCGGATAGCCGAACCTGCCAACAAACGGCGCAGGCGAGCTTCCAAAAAAACTCTCGCTCTGCGAAGCTGTTTTTGACCTGAAATACGAAAGAGAACGCAAATACAATGGACAATTGTCTGACTCATGACCTCCTTTAC